>CAYNTZ010000170.1:0-3727 GCA_964400365.1 uncultured Planctomycetales bacterium
TGCCAGCAAAAAGCTCTAAGAGGGATAAATCCCCCATATCATGGCCTAAAATATCGAAGATAGCCGCCCGTAAAATACCCTGGGTCGGCCTGATGCCAGCCGGCATATAAAAATTACGCCCCTTATACTTGCCACCAATGATTTTCATTAATACCTATTCCTTTACCCCGCTAAAACCAACTCTAAATATTGCGGGTATCGTTTCTTAATAACTTCCTTAATCATGCGGTGATCCGCCTCTTGCAACGGCGGGTCAGCTTGGGTTATTTCGATCGCATCCTTGCGCGCCTTCTCCAGCACATCCATTTGGGTGATGGGATTGGCCACCTTTAATTCATTAAGCCCATGTTGATGACGGCCGAAATAATGTCCGGGGCCGCGGATTTCTAAATCGTGTTCAGCTATCTTAAAGCCATCGGTAGTTTTCACAATAGCCTCGAGCCTTGCCTTTGATTCTTCAGTCACCGGGTCAGCGATCAGTACACAAATCGCTTCATGACTGCCACGACCAATACGGCCGCGCAATTGATGCAATTGGCTTAAACCAAAACGCTCCGCATGCTCAATCACCATCACATTGGCATTAGCCACGTCAATTCCAACCTCAAGTATAGTGGTTGCGACCAAAATGTCCAGTTCATGCTTTTTAAACTGGTCCATGATGGCATCAGTTTCATCCCTCTTCATCTGCCCATGCACCAATCCCACCCGCAAGCCCTGAAATTCAAATGCTTGCAAATGCTCATACATCGCTTTAGCCGCTTTTAAATCCAACTTTTCGCTTTCTTCCACCAAAGGATAAATAATATAGGCTTGAGTTCCCTTTAATACCAACTCACGCACCTTTTGATACACCGCCTGCTCTTTATCTTGTGGAAAATGATAGGTCTTAATCTTGCCGCGCCCTGGCGGCAATTCATTAATCACTGATACATCCAAATCGCCATATAGCGTCAAGCACAGGGTCCGTGGGATGGGAGTGGCCGTCATGATCAATACGTCAGGATTAGTTCCCTTCGCTGACAATAAGGCGCGTTGACTAACACCAAATTTATGCTGTTCATCAATCACCACATAGGACAATTTTTTAAAAGACACCGTCTCTTCTAACAAGGCATGCGTGCCAATGATTAAATCAATGGCCCCACTCTTTAATTGTTTATACAGCTCATCTTTTTCTTTTTTAGGGGTACTGCTTATTAATAATGCTACTTTTAATGCCTTAAAGCTGCCTGCCCCTAATAATTTCTGGAAATTCAAATAATGCTGCTGGGCCAAAATCTCGGTGGGCGCCATGATAGCAGATTGCTTTTTGTTTTTCCACGCGGCAATGCAACCAAAGAAAGCTACTACCGTTTTGCCGCAGCCCACATCCCCTTGCACTAAACGCAGCATTGGGCGCTCCTTAGCCATATCTTCGGCAATCTCACCGACGGATCTTTGCTGGGCACCAGTTAAGCTAAATGGAAATGCTGTGCTATATTGAGCGACTAAATCTTTATTAATTTTATGAGCAATGCCCTGCTTTTGCACAATACTTAGTCGACGCAAAATGACTGACACCTGGAATAAAAAGAACTCTTCAAAAGCGATACGTTCAATCGCCTTTTCTTGCTGCTCGATATCACTGGGGAAATGAATCTGAACAATATTGCTACTAATATGCCCCAAGCCATGCCGTTGACGGATCAGCGGCGGAATCACGTCCTGAATCTGCCCGGCATATTCTTTCAAACAGGCATCAATGAGATTGCGTAAATAGCGCTGGGTAATACCCTTAGTCAGCGGATAAACCGGCACAATACGCCCCATATTCAAGGAACGATCTTCTGGGGCAATTAATTCATAATCAGGCACCAACATCTGCAGGCGTTTTTGATAAATCTCCACCCGGCCATAGAGGACAATTTCCTGACCCTCTTTAAAATATTTATCCAAATAAGGCTGATTAAACCACACCGCAAAAATACGTCCCGTCTTATCCCCGACCGTAATCTCACAGCGGCGCTGTTTGGAATAAAAATTGCGCTTGCCCACGCTCAAGACATGACCCGCCACTGTCTGGCGCTCACCTACCTGCACCAAGGCCATGGGCGTTAATTGGGAGCGGTCTTCATAACGGCTAGGGAATAAATACAACAGATCTTCAACGGTAAAAATACCAAGATTTGCCAATAGCTTGGCCTTGCTAGGCCCAACGCCTTTGACAAATTGAATAGCAATTTCATTTAATGGTTTAGACACAGGGAAGATTATAACAAATGAGTGGGATATTCAGCCACTTAAAAACGCATGGTCTTTAAACGACGGGCGAGTTGTTTGCGATAGCCTTTATTAAACACTTCTTCAAAATCATAGGCATTCTTAAAAGCTTCGTAATGGTCCTGGGTGTCCTTAGCCAGGATCTTATGCTCAACTAAATTAAAGACGATATTGCCAAAATCATCAGTGGAATTAATCCCCCAATATTTAAGCACTGTCATGGTCATGGGTCCAAATTTTTTAAGCAATAAGGCCCTAATCCCCTCTAATAATTCCTCACCATTGACGTGTTTTGATTTCTTGTACTTCTGCTGGGCATGAGCCAAGGCTTCCATGACAAACTCATAAGCCTCTGGGTGATAGCGGGAATCTTTACTGTAAACTTCGGACACCAAATTGAAAAATTCATCATCCATTGATTGCATCTTAACACTCTAGCCTTTATTGGTGAAAATGATTTTAATTTATTTTTACACCGCTATAATACGCGTATGAAAATCTTCTGGAAATCTTACAGCCTCTTATTCTTACTAACCTGCGTCGGACAGGTGCTTTATTTTTCTTCCAACGATTCAGCCGAACGTCTTTACTACCTAATGATGATGTCTTTTAACAAATCCTACGTACTACACTACCTGCTCAATATCCTAAACATTCTGCTAACCACCGCATCATCGGTGATTGTATTCTTCTACGCTTTTAACCTTCCTTGGGCGAAATCAGTGGCCTTAAATTTATTCTATTTGCGCCTTTTTTCAGATTTAACCGGACATCATTACGATATCAAAACCATCCAAAGCTCATTCGCCCAAAATCAACACACCGGCATTCTCAACATTATCGCCTTTATCTTCCCCATTATCCCGTCGTACATTGCTCACTGGCGTTACGCAAAATCATAAATTAAAAAGCCCTATAATCTTGCGATTATAGGGCTTTAAAGAAACCGGTAACGTTCTACTCTCCCATAGCTGTGAAACTACAGTACCATCGACCTTGGTGGGCTTAACTTCCGTATTCGGAATGGGAACGGGTGTAACACCACCAGTAAAGTTACCGGAAAATGAAATAGACAATTATGAAATATAGGATAACAAAATCCCGAGAGCAAAAATATAAAATATGATCAAGCGTTCGGCAGATTAGTACCACTTAGCTTAAACCCTTACGGGTCTTACACCTGTGGCCTATCAACGTCGTAGTCTACAACGTGCCTTCAGATCCGAAGATCATCGATGATTCATCTTGAAACGGGCTTCGCACTTATATGCATTCAGCGCTTATCCCTTCCGAATATGGCTACCCAGCCATTGCCCTTGGCAGGACAACTGGAACACCAGAGATTCGTATCTCCCGGTCCTCTCGTACTAAGGAGATCTTTTCTTCAATCATCGTGCGCCCACACCAGATAGAGACCGAACTGTCTCACGACGTTCTAAACCCAGCTCACGTACCCTTTTAACCG
>CAYNTZ010000171.1:0-3673 GCA_964400365.1 uncultured Planctomycetales bacterium
TAAGACCGGCACCAGGGCTTTAGGCGGCTGACCAGGCCCAATAATATTGGCGGCACGAAAAATGATAAATTGCGGCGCAGGCAATAATTGACGAGCAATTTCTTCGGCATCCCATTTGCTTTGGGTGTAAGCATCCTTGATTTCCAGCGGGGTTTGCTCATCAATATCACCAGCCTGCCTGGCATACATCTTTGCCGAAGACATAAAAACAAAACGAGCTGCCTGAACAGCCTGGATCACATGGCGGGTCCCCTCGACATTAACCTGCTGATATAAATCCGTGTCAGATTGGCCCACATGGGTGATATTATACGCTGCTAAATGAAAAACAAGATCGAATCTTCCCTCGAGGGTAAAGGGTTGGCTGATATCCTGCGCGATAAAGCCAGCCAGGGGCAAATCTTTAAATAAACCTTTATCTTGTTTTGCTAATGCCCAAAGCTCATGGCCTTGATTAGCTAGCAAATCAATAGCCGCCCGGCCAATAAAACCATTGGCGCCGGTGACTAAAATTTTCATGCCTGCTCCATTTGGCGCATCAGCATGGTGGCGGCATACAGCGATTCAAAGGAGCCTGCATCTGTCCACGGCTTCTTTAGAATCGTATAGGCTAGCATTTCTTCCTTAGCATATTGGGCTAAGATATCAGTGACTTCATATTCACCGCGGGCACTTTTCTTTAAATTCTTCAAGCGGGTAAAAACATCTGGCTTAAACATCCATAAACCGGTATTGACATAGGGGGATTGCGGGCGGGCAGGTTTCTCGACGATACTTACAATTTTCTTATCCATAAGCGTCACCACCCCGTATTTGGAAGGGTCCTTGACCTTAGCCAAAAATATCTTGGCCTTAAAATCTTCCTGTGTTTCAAAGGCCTTAACGCTTAAGGCCACATCTTCCACCACCACATTGTCCCCTAAAATCACCATGAAGGAATCATCCGCAACAAAACGCTCGGCTAACATCAAGGCGGCTGCCGTCCCCCCACTACCTTCCTGGATCTCGTAGCTAAAATGCGCGCCCCATTCCTTGCCGGAACCAAGTAAGCTAAAAAAATCCCCGATATGCTCTCCACCGGTGACGATCAAAATATCCTTAATGCCCGCGCGCAAGAGAGTCTCAATGGGGTAATAAATCATCGGCTTTTTATACACCGGCAATAAATGTTTATTGGTCACCTTGGTCAAGGGCAGTAAACGTGAACCCGTGCCGCCTGCTAATAAGACACCCCTCATTTTTTGTCCCCCCAAAAACCAACCTGATAACGCTGGTCCATTTTTTGTTTAATGGCGCGCCACCACGGCTCATTAGCTTGATACCAGGCTACAGTTTGTTTTAATCCGCCCTCAACGCCGTAACGCTGCGTCCAGCCCAATTTCTTTATTTTAGAACAATCCAGGCTATAGCGGAAATCATGGCCAGGCCTATCCTGTACAAATTTAATCCAAGACTCATCCTTACCCATCAAGGTTAAAATCTGACGGGTCAATTCCATATTGGTGAGCTCCTGCTCGCCACCAATATTATAAACCTCACCATTAACACCTTTTTCAATTAATAAATCAATGCCGCTGCAATGATCTTCCACATACAGCCAATCACGGATTTGATTGCCCTCACCATACACGGGCAACTTCTGGCCATCCATAAGATTAGTAATAAATAAAGGAATTACTTTTTCCAAATAAGCCCTAGGGCCATAATTATTCGACGCGCGGGTGACAATCACCGGCAGATTATAAGTCACAAAGAAACTGTAGGCCAGGCGATCTCCCCCTAATTTGGACGCGGCATAAGGGTTGCGGGGCTTCAACTCAGATGTTTCGGTAAAACTGCCCTCCAAGATATGCCCATAAACCTCATCGGTGGATATCTGAATAAAACGTTTAAGTGTGGGCTCCTGGCGGGCCTGCTGTAATAACGTATACACACCTAAAACATCTGTCTTTAAAAATGAATCTGGGTCCTGGATCGACCTATCCACCGAGGCCTCGGCTGCAAAATTCACCACTACATCAACCCCTTGCATGGCTCGCTTAACAATCACCGGGTCACAAATATCACCTTGGATAAATGAAAATCCAGGGTAGCCCTTCATCTCATCAATATTCTGTTTCACCCCTGAATAACACATCTTATCCAACACCCTCACCTCAATGCCTTTATGACGGCTGTAGAGGTAATGGACAAAATTACTGCCAATAAAACCAGCTGCTCCAGTGACTAAATATTTCATAAGGCATTACTCCGTAATTTTAAACTATCCGCGTAGGCCATCGTAACTCCCCACATTGCCCAGAAAAAAATGGCGTAATGAGGTAATTCTAGTATAACTAACGAATTTGCCGTCATTAACCAAAAGACCAATATGCTAACTAATGCTATACCAATAAATGAGCGCGCTTTGATAAATTGGCGCGTCAAATTTAGTAACGCAATAATAATAACAACGATTAATCCTAGACCAATAATGCCAAATCGATAAATCATATGAAAATAGGCATTATGTGGCGTTATCCACCCATCCCTGCTCCATTCTTCCTGGGCCCAACGCATAATTTCAAGTGACCTTGACCGTTGTGGCTTTCCTAAACCAAACCCAAACCATGCCTTTTCATCAATTAACTCCTTAAACATATCTTCCCAAATGAGAATACGAAAAACCGTGTTGGCTTGCGCAGACAATATGGTTCTTTTATGCGCTGGAACCACATTTACCTTATGCTGCTCATCACCAGCACCAGCAACATCTGCAACAACATCTACCTCTTGCTTCTTGTCAACAACAGGCTTAACTTCAATCTGCTTCTCTGGAAGATGCATAGACTCTACCAGTCTTTGTTCAGGCAACAACTCAACCGGTTTTATTTCTTTTAAAGGAAGCCTCACTCCAGGATCCTGCTTACTAACATGACTTACCTGCGAAGTCTTTTCTTTGACTAAAACAGGGATTTTTTCTTGTTCAGGAATTGACTCAACAGGCTTTTTTTCCTCAACAGAAGGGATAACAACTACAGGATCTTTAGGCTTACTAAAAATCACCGGCTTAGATTCCTGCACACTAACCGGCTTTAGCGGTTCTTGAACAACATTAGTTTTATTGCCTGATGGAGGATTTCTAAATGCAAAATCCTTATCCAACTTCTCTTGCTTATTATCATAATAAAGATTCGCTTTTAATGACTTTGCCGCAAATTGATGTTCATGGCTCTTGATGTATGCTTTGCTTTCCACATACAGCTCATAGGTATCTCCAGCCCTATAAAGAGATAGTAATGCATTCCTATCGCCAAATAATAAAAATAACGCTCCTATCACGCAACATAACGCACCACCCAAGAATACCTTGCGCTGCCAAGACATCTTTAAAAAAAACATTAAATATATAAGAACCAAGAAAGAAATAGCTGCTACTGTTCCAACAAAATTAGTACGACTGCCTGAAAACAGCGGGCGATACTTACATATAAGTAAAAATGTAATCCCTAAAGCCAAACGCCATCGATTAGACTTAATGGTAAAGAATAAAACAATAAATAAGATACTAGCTGAATACCAAAAATAATCTATGTTAAGAAAAATGGATGACAATAGTAATAGGATTACTAATCCAGTCACCCTAGACGCAAAAGAAAACGTCCTGCCACAAAAAAACTCATATCTAAAAAAA
>CAYNTZ010000172.1:0-3657 GCA_964400365.1 uncultured Planctomycetales bacterium
AACTCTATAGCAGAACAAAGAAGGATCATACAAGAACTTTGATTTTCCCTGAGAGCATTAAAGGAATTGTACGTGGCATCGGCGCTGATTCGGATGTAATTCAAAGACGGGCATCAAACAATAAGATTTTAGATGTCATGCCTGTAGGTGAAGAAGCAGCCGAATTAACAGTCAGCGGCGTTTCGGGTGAAGAGTACGTGTTAATAATGAGCCGCAATGTTGACTTCTATAGTAAGGTAGAAATCTTGCATTTAACGCAAGCAATTAAGAATGTTGATGTTTTAACTAGCAATTTAATTAATAAAACATCAGAAAATACCATAAAGATTGATGAAAAGAAAATTGATGTTAAAAAAGATATTCTGCCGGAGGCAGTGGTCAATAGTAAAACTGCTTCTCTTCCGCCACAACAACCGCAAGTTCAACCCGCAGTAGTAGTACCACAGCAAATCGACAATAAAATGGGGATCAAAGATTCACAGCTGCCGGCAGAATTAAATTATAAGGTCACCTTAAGAGGAACCGACTTACCGTTAAGGGTTTACCTTAGCGTTATAGGGAAGGCTACGGGATATAACGTCATCGCAACGCCAGAAGTGGCTGAAAAGAAAGCGTCTATCAATTTAGAGAATATCGAGGTTTGGCGCGCCTTGAAGTCATTGTTATACCCCTTTTCTTACGGATTTAAGGTAAGCAAAGAAGACTTGATAATTGCGACTGTAGAGACACGGATTTTTGAAATAGCGATCCCCGCAATTGAACAGAGTTTTTCAGATGTGACTTCAAATGAATCGTTTACGCAGAATCAGCCAAGTGGTTCGGGTTCTGGCAGTCAAGGAACGAGTCAGGATGTTAAGGTTGGAACAAAGATTATGTTAGAAAACAAATCACCTGTTTTATCGCTGTGGGGTGATCTAGAACAAAATATAAGGAGCATAATTACCCCTCAAACAGGGAACTACTCCATTAATAAAGTTTCAGGAACGATTGTTGTAACTGATTTGCCCGGCGTATTAGATAGGATAGGGGAGTTTGTTTCAACAATAAATGATCAATTAAAGAAGCAACAGGCCTTTGAGATTCAAATTATTGAAGTGACATTAACTGATAAATATGAAATGGGGATTGATTGGGGAGCCGTGGCCAAGAACATGAGTGGGATGGCTTCCTTGTCAGCCGCATCGAATCTTGCCAGTTCAGGCTTTGCAGGGGGGCAACTGTTCCAGTTGGCCGCTACATCGCAAAAGGGAGGCCTTGGAAGCTCAGATAGCGGGGTTTCTATGATGGTTAAGGCCCTTGAAGATATGGGGCATGTCGAAGTCATTTCAAAGCCAACTATCTCCGTAACAAACATGATTCCCTGTATTTTGCAAAAGGGAACAAGTAAAACCTATATTTCAGGATCTGGCCAGACTGTTAGCAACAATAGCACCAGCACCAATTTAACGACAAGTCAGGTTTCAGAGGGGCTTACAATGCGAATTGTAGCCAAGATTGGCGATAAGGAAAATGACAGTGTGTTAAATCTTTCGGCCGCAATTACATCAATTGACTCTATCGAGAATATTAATAGCGGCAACGTCACAATTCAAACCCCGCAAGTTTCCACAAAAAGCATTACCACCAATATAGGAGTTAGAGAGGGACAAACTATTATTATCGGGGGGCTTATTAGTTCAACGAGTAAAGACGGAAACACCAGCGTCCCTGGTATTTCGCGTGTTCCTATCTTAGGTAAAGCATTTAAGTATAGAAACAAGGTGGGGAATAAGTCTGAATTAGTAATAGCAATAACCCCAAAAGGGGTATTGAAAAACTAAAGAAGGAGGGAATAAAAATGACATCAGTGTTTATTGGTAATTTAAAAATGGAATTAACAAAGGATGGTCGTCGTTACCTAAAGGGTTGGCAGGGCAATATCCCCTTGTTGGGTTTCGAAGATAAGAAGATGAAAAATAAGTTTCACGTTACTGTAGATGCTAAGAAGTTGAATTGGATGACTACCCAAGACAAGAAGGCTGCTACTAAGGCCGATGTGGTAGAAGAATAAGGTGTGGATGGGGGGTGAGCGCAAAGCTCACCCCCAGAGGAGATAAAATGAATTATTTATTAGTAAATAACAACATTTTTTTAAGCAATCACTCGGGTTTCTCAAAGATCGATAATCTCGATGACAAAAAAGAAACATTGCAAAACACGGTTGCTCGTATTTGCGTTGTAGATGTTGATATACATATTTCCCCTGCTCCTGAAGATTTTATAGAATTAAAAGAAGCAAGTCTTTACAAAGAATTCTCTTCGCGACACGAAGGCGCCTACATTATTCAAGACGAAAGATTAAACAGTAACTTGTTTCAAGTTATAGGCATCAAAGAAGAGAAATTAAGGGAAATTTACGCCTTGGTTCCGTCGGACAAAGTAGAGATTCTAATACCGTATGCAGTAGCGATTAGATCTCTTTTAAGTGAAAATGAATTGTTGATTGAGAATAAGAAGATTGTTTTTATTGATGATCTCAAGGAAGAAGTCCTCATAACGGTTTTTGACGGGCAGAAGTTCAGTAAGACCCGCCATTTAACGCACATCACTGACAAGAATCTTGTATCAGAAGCCCGGCTTTCATTAAAGTCATTTCAACATAAATTGGGTAATTCTACCGAAGTAGCAGAAACTCCTGTTTTGATAACAAATAACAAAGAGTGGGCCAATGCTTTACGTGCAGAGGAGAAAGAACTAACTGTTCAATATTTAGATTGCCAACATCCATTCTTGGAAGGATTAAAAGAAGGCGAATTTAATATTAAATTCAATTTGCCCGAAGAAATTATTAAAAAGAAACGGTTGCGGGAAGCTAAGAAGAACCTGCTTCAACTAGCTATTGCAGGCAGCATAGCGGGGGTTGGCATTGCTTTTATGGCATTCACCGGAATTGGATTGACCTTAGTAAAAAACAGTTTAAATAACGAATCGAACATAAACAATAAACTAACGACCAAGTTAGAACAGATTGATAAATTAATTTACAGAGCGTCTTTAAGAGATTTGAAAAAGATTAATTATTCAGACAAGTTTCTCTTAATTAATAGTTATTTAACTACCGCGTACATGTTAGATTCAATGAAATTAAAGAGGGAAGGTAAGTCGTGGACAATGGACATTTATTTAAGTAATCGGGACGGGGAATTTCTTGAAGATATTAACAAGCCCCGCTCATTAAGAAGTATTGAGGTATTTGACTACTTTATTAATGGCAAAGCAGGCAAATATTTAAAGGTGGACTTATGAACAAATTGATTATCTTTGCTTCAATAATCGTTCTAATTGTTTGTTGTAACTTAGGAGTGTCGTCCATGAGGAGTACACAACAAACAAAACAAGAGGCTTTAATACTTCAACAACAAAATAACGCTTTAAAAAATGAATTAAGAGATAAAGAGCGGTTTAAAAGACATGCTCCAAAACTATTGGTTGAGTCGTATCAGAATTTCATTAATCAATTGAGATTTTTACAAATATACACGGAAAGTAAGGTGGATCTGCTTCTTTTGGATGGTAAAGCAAAGAACGGCTTAGGTTCCTTAGTAACTCCCACAGAGTATAGGGGAGTAAATGGAATTGAATTGCCTATTAAAATGCAACAGATAAACAATGGTTCAA
>CAYNTZ010000173.1:0-3642 GCA_964400365.1 uncultured Planctomycetales bacterium
ATTAAGGGATGACTCGGATACACGACGTAGAGAAGCATATCAAGCCACGATGGAATATTTTCAGGGTTTGCTTGATGAACCGGTGGAAGGCATTCACCATCGTGTTGTTGATGCCTTGGGGAGAGCCAAAGAGTTTTACCATTTTCAAGCTGCGGCTGTTAGGTTTATACGGGAACACAAGTCTGCCATGATTGCTGATGAAATGGGGGCTGGTAAGACGGTGGAAACAATCGCTGGGGTACTGAATCTCCCGCGCGTTCAAGAGGGGCGCGCTAACCGCGTGGTGGCGGTGGTACCTAAATCAGCTATTGATGTGTGGAAGCAGGAAATCATGACCTGGGCTAAGGCAGATCATCCAGTTTTTATTTTAGATGGACGAAGCGATGCTGGACGCTTGTATACAGGTAAGAATGATATTCAAGGTAAGGCGGGAGCGATCAAGGATTTTATCAGCGTCACCCAAGGGGTTGAGGTGCCGGTTGGGTTTGTTTTAATGACCTTTGAGTCTTTACGGGGGAGTTTTGAAGATGTCTTAAACGAAATTAGAATGTTAATCATGGCTGATGGTAGCAAGGATACAATGCCGGAAGCTTTAAAAAATACAAAGAGTTTTAATAATTTTTATCAGTTATCCAGAGCGGAACTGTTGCGTACTTTACAGCAGGCCATTGGGGATGAACGATGGGCCAGGATGAGCAGTGGTGTGGAGGGGAGTATTAATAAGCATCTAGGGGCTTTTTATGGTGTCAATGAGATGGCTCCTGAGATTATGGTGGTTGATGAGGCGCACCGCATGCGCAATACCGATAGTTTGCAAACCAGGGCCTTGATGGAGTTTAAGGGAGTGCCGCATAAAATCCTGGCGAGCGGTTCACCGTTGCGCGGGCGTAACGCTAAGAAGATATGGCCGCTCTTGCATTGGCTTTTACCTGAAGATTATCCTAGTTCCCGCCGTTTAATGTCTAAGTTTCCTGATACGCCCGAGGGGCGTTGGCGTTTAGGGATGCACTTGCGTGATACCATCATGTTACGCCGGAATGTGGAAACTGTTTTGAAAGGCATTTTGCCTCCGTTAACGAGGGAGCGCAGGGCGTTGACGGTGCCGGAAGAAATGCAGAAGGAATATGAAGCGATTTCTGGTAATTTTAAAGCGTGGCTTGAAGAGCGGATGAATAGGGGTACCTTACCTAACGAAGGTATTATTTTGGGGCAGATTAACCGCCTGGTTCAATTTACTTCCGGGGTAAGATTTGTTAAGTCGGCGGATAAAGACAAGATAGAAGGGGTTTTTGATAGCAATGAAGAAACAAATTCCAAGTTAAAAGAGTTGACTAAGTTGGTAAATGCCAGAAAAGAAGGGCAGCAGATGGTTATCTTTTCACAGTTTTCCACGGTGACCAGGGGCTTGCGGGAATATTATGAAAAGTTAGGCTTAAGGGTTAGTTATTTTGACGGCACCCTCTCTGAAGAGGAGCGGGCGGATGCGGTCAGGAAATTCCAGAACAAGGAAACGGATTTGTTTATTTCCACCGATGCAGGGGAAGAATCGATTACCTTAACAGCGGCGGATATCCTGGTTAATTATTCCCTGGATTGGGACTTGCCGGATCAGCGCATTAAGCGCATCCATCGTTTAAGCCAGGATAAGCCCGTTACGGTTATTGATTTATTTTTAGAAAACACCATTGAAGCTAGGATTTACGAGATTCATGCCATTAAGGAACAGGCACAAACTGAAATTATTGATGTGGTTCCTGCCCGTCAGATTTCAGATGATTTACGTGCTATTATTGAGAAGGAGTTTAACCTGCAATTACCATTGCGCCCTGTAGAGCCAACGGTGAATAATCCCCAGCAAAGTCAAGCTCAGGTAAGCGGTGAATTATTCAAACGCGGGGGTATTGATTTTGGTATTTTAAAACGCACAGCCACTGAGAATTCCCATACGGGGATGTATATGCCTATTGATGAGCAGCTGTTAAAGGATGATCTTAATGGGTTAGTAGCCTTGGTGGTGCGGGTAAGCGATAAGGTTGAATTGCGTTCTATTTTTGCAGGGTTAAAATAACCAAGCAAGTTTTGCCAAACAGCATTATTTAAGGCCGAGGGCAAGGTCTAGGATTACTTCAGCCATGAGGCCTGCGCATTGGGTGACGCGTGGGGCCATGGGGGGATGGCCTGCGTGGCTGTCGGTATTGCGGTCGCCGCAGATATAGATATTGCCGATCTTCTTGACGGTCATTGGTTGTTTTTCAGTTAAACCGGCCATACCAACACCGCTCACCACAACGGAAGAACGTGGAGCATAATACTGTACGAAACGAGCCTTCCATTCCACGTTGTCAAAAGCTTCCACGATAAAATCACAATCAGCAAAGAAGGTCGATGCCTTATCTTCGTTCCATTGGGTGTGATGAATGGTTATTTGAGCATCAGGATTAATGTCCAAGAGGCGCTTCTTAGTAATTTCCACCTTCGATAAGCCGATTTCCTTTAAAAAATACTGTTGGCGATTAAGATTTGAGGCATCGATCACATCCTGGTCGATGATTTCGAAATTCTTAAACCCTGAGCGCACCAGCATCATGGCGCAATTAGAGCCCAAACCACCAGCCCCGCCCATGCCGATCTTTTTAGACTGGATTAAGCTTAGTTGTTCGGGTTTTAAGTATTTTAATAAACCTTGTTCGAAGACGTTCATAGGGTGTTTTCAATACGTCGCCAGTCGGTGAAGACGGGGTCGAAGTTCTTTTGTTTTAACAGGGCAATCACATCCGCAATCGAGCGCTCGTCCTTAATATCAAATTGAGGGTCTTGGTTTTCTTCCTCAATTAAGGAATAGCCACCCACCGATGTGTTCGATCCTGCTGACATGCGGGTGATGGCAATTTCTAAGAGCCTATCACGCAAGGCGGCATCCTCACGAGTGGATAAATTAATACCAACCCGGGGGAAAAGTAGGCGCGTTAAACATAATATCTTGGTAAAGGTAATATCATCAATATCACAGCGGGCAAATTCTTGATCCTTGATCTTACGCAGGCGCGGGAAGGAAAGCGCGTATTCAACGCCGGGGTAATTCTTTTCCATGAAACGCAGATGCGTGTAAAGTTCAAAGAGGTCTTGGGCTAAATTCTCCGCTAACCCCAGGAGAATACCCATGGAGATTTGGCGCATGCCAGCTTCGGCAGCGCGCGCGGGTGTGGCCCGGCGGAAATCATAATCCTTCTTATAGCCGGAGAGATGCACTTGCGCATAACGGGTGCGGTCATAGGTCTCTTGATACACCGTGATGCCATCGACCCCAGCAGCAAAGAGTTCCTTGTATTCATCAACCTTCATGGGGTGAACCTCTAACGAAATGCCTTGAAAGAATTCACCGGCGATCTGGGATGCTTCTTTTAAATACTCGACGGGGGTATGCTTGTAAGATTCGCCTGTTAAGAGCAGCACATTACGGATGCCCTGGGCGTGGATGACTTCCATTTCTTTGCGGTATTGCTCAGGTGTTAACTTAATGCGTTCAATCTTATTCTGTGAATGAAAGCCGCAGTAGGTGCAGTGCGATGAACAAAAGTTTGATAAATAAAGGGGAGTATAAAGGCTAATAGCCCGGCCAAATTGCTGACGGGTGACGCGCGC
>CAYNTZ010000174.1:0-3629 GCA_964400365.1 uncultured Planctomycetales bacterium
AGTTCCTGTGTCTTAAAATCTTTATCCGTATAACGGCCGGCTTCCAGGGGCTTAAATTCAACAGTAACGCCATCGCCGTAAAGCACCACCCGCCAACCACCTGGTGAATACCAATGGGCTTGATATTGCCCTAAACATCCATTTTCAAATTGCAACAAGGCCCCGAATTGATCCCCATTTTTTTCCCTCAAGGCATGAGTGACGCTGTTTAAAGATTTAATGTCCCCCCCAAAGAAACGCAATAAATCAATGGTGTGCGTGCTGTTTGCAAAAATCCACTTATCCAACACTTCAGGCGAAAATTTATTGGCAGCCAAGACCTTCCAAAAACGTTCATGCCCCTCGATAGACACGCCTAATAAAGGCCCATTGCGCCGGATCATATCAAGGCCTTGATGGAAGATCGAATAAAACCGGCGGTTAAACCCCACCATGCTCAAGACACCGCTTGCGTTAGCTTCTTGAGCGAGACGCAAATTATCAGCCGGTGTCAAGCCGGCAGGTTTCTCAAAAAATAACGGCAACCCGCTCTTGATTGCCTCCAAGCCAACCGCAAGGGTTGATTCTTCGCTGACACAAATCATCAAGGCCTGCGGCTTAGCATTTGCTATCAATGCCTGCAGGTTCGGATAGTAACAATCATATCCATAAGAACTCAACAAAAGCTTAGCCTTATCGTCACTGCGGCTGGTCAACCCAACTAATTCCACCAAGGGCATGGCCTTGATCACCTTTAAGTGCTCATTGGCTGCCCACCCAGCGCCTATCATACCTATGCGTAATTGCTGATCACTCATCTTTATGTCGTTGGGCAATAATCCAATGACTGCCCTAAATGATGGTTAAATGCCGCTTGCAGCTGGTTTAAAATAAAAGCATGCGCGCCCGCGCATTCACGTAAACTTGGCAAGGCCGATGCCCCGGTCCTTAATAAATCTTCCACAATTCCCTTACTAGTCTGACTGACAAAAATACTACCCTCGATGGATAAAGGCTGCCAAGGCCCATGGCCCTGACTCTCAAATGCCGTTCCCTGAATAATATCAACCATATACCGGCTATCCGCATTAACAATCATCACCACATCCGACTGCTGATGGTCTGCTGCATAAGCAATCACACATTGACTCCCCTTGGCTGTGCTGCCTGTCATCACCCCGCTTAAATCATAAACCCCATTACCCCGTTTGGTCTGATGTAAAGCGGTGTTTAACACAGTACCAGGGATAATCTGATTGGACCCATCATAAAATAAAAATAAATCTGCATAATGAATGCCGTTACAAGCCAACCCATGATTACCACCCACCTCACTAAAGAAAATCGGCTTGGCAGGATCCAATTTTGATTTTATATATTGGTGTACCGGGTATAAACGGGTTTGACAATGTACAAAGATCTTTAAATCCAACTGATCACATAATTGTTCCAAACGCAAATAATCTGTCATTGATTGGGTCACTAATTTCTCAACTAAAAATAAACGATAACCATAATCACGCGCCAAACATTCAATAAGGCCCACGCGCCCCTTAGCTTGTGTCGCCAATACACACAAATCCCCTTTAGCAATGGCTGGATTAAACGATTGGTGCCACTGGTACTTAATCGCTTCCCTGTGGCCCTCAGCCTCCTTGATCCGCCCACGACCGATCTCATGCATTGCCGGATTAGCATCCACGACGTGAATCTGGACAATCTCCTTAACACAAGATAAGGCTTGTAAATGGCGGCTACCCACCCCACCGCAACCAACCAGCAAAACCTTCTTAGACATTATAAATCTCCGCCTTGTACAAATTTAAATTCTGAGCTAACCACGCCACGGTTTCCTCAAGGCCTTGGTCCAAATTATATTTCGGCGTCCATCCCGTGGCTTTAATCAAACGGGTATTATCACAGCGCAGGCGTTCCACCTCGCTCTTAGAGGCCCGCACCCGTTTGGAATCTTCCGTAATGCGCACCTTCTTTTTTAATATAGCGGCGATGCGTTTGGCTAAATCACCCACGGCAATCTCATCGTTCATGCCTATATTGGTGGCTGTGCCATTAAGCGCCTTGGCCGCGTTGATCGCTAAAAATCCTTCCACCGTATCCTTCACAAAGGTCAAATCACGGGTGGGTCTCAAATTACCTAATTTAATCACGGACTGCCCGCTTAATAATTGGGTGGCAATGGTGGGGATAATGGCGCGCGCGGATTGGCGGGGCCCATAGGTGTTAAAAGGGCGTACCACCTTGATCGGCAGCCCAAAGGAACGGTAATAACTTAAGGCAATCTGGTCCGCGCCAATCTTGGAAGCCGCATAGGGTGATTGGCCAACCAAGGGATGTTTCTCATCGATAGGCACATATTGCGCCGTGCCGTAGGTTTCACTCGTCGATGTACTTAACACTCCCTTGACCCCCAGCTCCTTGGCGGCCTGCACCACATTGTAGGTGCCTTCAATATTGGTTTTAATATAGGCCATGGGCGAGACATAGGAATAGGGAATACCGATTAAGGCCGCCAGATGAAAAACTTGATCACAACCCTTCATCGCCGCAAACACCGAGTCATAATCACGCACATCGCCGCTGACAACTTCAATCTTGTTCTTAAAGGCCGAATGCTCCAGCCACCCCCAATGATTATTGGCGTTATAATGCACAAAGGCTTTCACCTTAAATCCCTGACGGGCACAGCTTTCAGTTAAATGAGAGCCGATAAAACCGCCCGCTCCGGTGATTAAAATCTTCCTCATACGTTTAATCCTTTAGACTGATATGCGTTAATAAATGCCTGAAAGGCCCCGCGCAATTCCTCCTCGGCAATCCCATCACATTTCTCAAAATCGCCCAAGCCCCGGCCTAAAATCATGGTTAAGCCCTGACCCACGCGCTTTTTATCCTTCTTCATAAACCCTATGAGCTCATCAATGCTTAAGGCTGACCAATCAATGGCTGGATAAAAAGGTTTAAAAATCGCAGCCCATTCCTGATAGGTGGCCTCATCCATTATCCCTCGGCGCAAGGATACCTCATTGGCAAAACCCATGCCCACCAGCACGGCTTCCCCGTGGGCGATGGCAAATTGAGTGGCGGATTCTAAGGCATGACCAAAGCAATGGCCGTAATTTAATAAATTACGCCGGCCTGTATCAAACTCATCGCTTTCAAAATAGGAACGCTTAATATCCAGGGTCGAGAAAATCACCTCGCTAAATAAGCTTGAATGCCTTAAGTCAGTCTCTGCTAAAAAACGTTTCAATAAGGCATAATGCGCTGGGTCAGATAATAAATGGAATTTGATAATCTCGCCTAAGCCGCTGCGGAAATCAGCTTGGCTTAAACTTTGGGTAAACTGAATATCAACAAAAATTTGGTCAGGTGGATAAAAAGTCCCCACCAAATTCTTCGCATCACCGAAATTAATGGAGGTCTTTGACCCGATACAACTATCAGCCTGGGCTAATAAGGTGGTGGGCACCAAGACCCATTTAATCCCCCGGTAGAGCGTCGAGGCAATAAAGCCGCTAATATCCTGCAAGATCCCCCCACCAATCGTGACCAAGGTGTCCTGACGGGTAAAGCCGTTGTCGATTAAGAATTGATAATAATCCGCGAGCTTCAAATACGATTTATTCTTC
>CAYNTZ010000175.1:0-3608 GCA_964400365.1 uncultured Planctomycetales bacterium
GTTTCACGCACATTATCCTCAATGGCTTCGCGGATACTGTCTTCAACACCTTCTTCAATGCTTGCTTTCACATTATCTTGCACATCATCGTGAATATCTCCTTGAACATCCTCATGGATATCACCTTGCAAATCATCTTTTAAATCATCCGCTGTCGCTTCTTGCACTTCCGGATGAAAATCATCACCGATATTCTCACTAAATTCCTCAGGATGCATTTCCTTCATATCATTTTCATGACTCTCCTCTTGCCCTACCCCTTGAATCTCTGGAGATTCAGCTTCTTCAATTGGCTTTGGCTCTTCTACAACTTCATCTCCTGGCTCTTGCCCCTGACCAAGAACTTCATTCTGCCCTGCGCTTGGGCCTACTGGCTGACCTTCTTCTATTTTCGCTTGCTCGTGTTCAATAACCTGTTGCATTTCTGCATGGATCTTATCAGCTTCCACTTTAAATTCCTGCCAACGCTCACGCTCTGGCGCTGGAATCTCTTTTAATTCACTCTTTTCTCCATCACGCGTCACATCAATCGCAAGCCCTTCCTTCACATCAACCGGCTCTACAATTCCCCCCTCCTTATCCAAAGCACCGACAAAAACAATATCATCAAAAACCTTTACCTCTGTTTTCCCATTCTCATAAATTGTTTCCCAACCCGTACCCCGAGCACCAGCAACAGCCGTCGGCGTACGCACCTTAAATTCACCATCAATGCGTTTATTCTTAATTAATGCAAAAACACGGCCCTTGGTCATAAGAACCTCGCCGGGGCTAACATTTTCAATTTTGACAGAAGTTTTACGTTGCACCGTCACCACATTCTTACCCTCTTTATCAAAAACAAGCACGCAGGATGAAGCACCCTTTGTCTTGATTTCCGCCTGCGGACTAATAAGCACATCGGTCTTCACGCTCTCCCATTTACCCCCAGGCTGTTTAACTACAACCTGACCCTTCACATCAGTTAATTTTACCGTTTGGGCAAAACTTAAACTCGGCACCAAGATAAGGCTCACCAATAAGAATAATTTCTGCACCATAACAAAGCTCCTTAATTAATATTAGAATTTCTTTACCATTGTTAATTGACGCCCATGATCACTATAAATAACCTCATCCATAATCTTGCGCATTAGAAAAACGCCCCTGCCTGAAGTCTTATATAAACCTGCTGATGTAGTAGGATCGGGAATTTTATTAACATCAAAACCTTCTCCTTGATTACGCACCTCAATAATCAAATGCCTATCTTCACAGCTGATATTAATATCGACAAGCAACTGGGGTTGGCCTTTATTGCCATGACGAATGGCATTAATTAAAGCCTCTTCTAAGACCAACTTTATATCAAAGACCTGATCCTCATTTAAAACAAGATGCTGTTTTAAATGATCAATGGCTGTATTAATAAAGTCAGGGACAAGACCTACCTCTGAAGGGATCTGACGAGATAAATTAACCATCCCCTCCATGCCTCCAACAAAAGATTTCATCGCTTCTTGACGGTCTTTAGCAATGATAAAAAGCGTATCTAAGTGCATTATTTTTATAACATCTAGAACACGCTGCTGTAGACCACAGAAGACTAATTGGCCATCATTATTAACTATCTTATTATGTATAAAAACTAAGGCAGAAAGCATCAAGGATGAAATATAATCCACATAGCGCATATCCAGAATGAATTTAACAGGAGAATCGCCTATCGTCGTCTTAATATCCTGTAAGAATTGAGTGTGTTTTTCGTGAAAAGCCTTATCAGCAAGCACCGTCACAATAGACACGCCAGATTCATGTTCAATCGAATATAATGGAGACATAATGAATTATTATAAAACTACTCTGGGAAGGGAACAAGCGAATCTTAGCGTTATTTTGGGAATGATACCATTGATCCTTACCCCCTAATACCTAGGGAGGCGACGAAAATCTTATGCATTACCCATGACATCTATACAGCTATCAGCTTAGCCTATCAAGCCTTTAGGGAATCACTTACGAAGCCTGTTCCCAAAAAGATTGTTAAGCTAATACAAAAACCTAAAATTACTTTACCAGAGCCTAAATTCCAACGTGATTATGAACCAAGCAATGCCATCCAAGTTAATGAATGTGAATACCGCCGTTGGTGCCGTGTTAACGACTGGTTTAAAACCTACGGCCAAGGTATCTATGAATAATTGCTATTAAATAAAAATGGACACATAATAACTCCTAAAATCCCTCGCAAGGATGAAAGGAGACCCGAAGGCTATGTGTCCGTACAAATATTATCATATTATGAAACAAAGCAAAGATAAAAAACAATGGCGCTACCAAATGGTACAACATGCCCTCGTGCATGGCATTAAACCCACTGCCAGGCTATTTAACGCCAGCCCTTCTGTCGTCCGCCTATGGCGCAATCGCTTCACATCTGATGGATATATCGCCCTAGCTGACCGTTCTCATAAACCACATCATTCACCACGCAAAACCCCTGAACACATTAGGCAATATATCATTAATCTTAAAAGTAAATATAGGCGTGTTGGTGCCGAACAAGTGCGCGTCCTTGAAGGCTTACCCCAAGCACCTAAGACCATGCGCAAGATCTGGCGTGAGGCCGGCATCCCGTCGCGTAAGCGACCTAAGAAACACATCACAAAGAACAATCTGCGCGCTGTTAAAAAACTCTTTAAACTATTCGAGCAGTCCATGGAAGATACCAAATTCCTGCTCGACATCCCGGAATATTACCTACAAGCTAGAATGCTTAACCTGCCGCGTTATCAATATACTTTTCGGGAAGTCTCCTGCGGCATTCTGTTCCTAGGCTTTGCCAACAATGCTTCCTTAAGCCATGCTCAACTATTCGCCGTTTATATTAATCACTTCTTAAAAAAGTTTAATGCTCTTCCTGAGAGCGCCATGCGACAAACTGACAACGGCAGTGAATACATTGGCGCTTGGAATGCTAGGCATTCATCAGCTTATACAAAGACTGTTGAATCCCTGCCTGGTCAATGGCATAACACCATCTACCCCGGCGCTCACCGCATGCAATCTGACGTTGAGACCATCCACAATCTTATGGAAGCAGAGTTCTATGAAATTGAATCATTCAAAAATCGTTATGACTTTATGTGCAAGGCTGCAAGCTATCAACTATTCTTTAACCTACATCGACCTAACTCTTACAAAGAACACAAAACACCTTGGACCTTAGCCCACGAGAAGCGACCGGATTTAGATCAACGCTTGTTAATGATCCCACCGGTTGACTTGGATAAAATGCTTAGTTGGAAGACTAACTTAAACTTTAAGGGGGGTAAGGATCACTTGACCGTTCCCTTCTTGTGTAAAATTCAAGAAATAACAAGGTCCTTGGTAATGGGCATGCGACCGCTATATCCGTCTTCAAAACCGTGAAACCATTCAACCGCGGGTTCATCCGAACGCCAGCATAAGAGCACTTCCTTGCCGTGAATAATCGCAGGAAAATCAACTAAGCCGATTTCAAAATTCCAATCCTTAAAATAACAGCCGATCGCCTCTAATTCATTCATCAGCACATTAATTTCTACCTCCAACTGACGCCCCTCCTGCACAATATCCGGCGTTTGATG
>CAYNTZ010000176.1:0-3606 GCA_964400365.1 uncultured Planctomycetales bacterium
TCTAGACCTTGCACCAGGGCTTCAATATCAGCGGCGGTGTAGGCATGATGGTCTAAGAAGCTGATTGTTTCTTTTACATCTGCACCTAAATTAAGCAAGGTCGCCTTAAAATAGGCTGGGTCACCAATGGCACAAAGAGCCGCCACCGCCTGCCCTTTTAAGATGGACAACGGCATTGATTGCCCATTCTCCATCTTAATTAAGGCCACCGGCTCATGATAAGACTCCACAATTAATGCCCCTGCATTAATATCTTTTAGGCGATGACGCAAGGCATCTAGGTCTAAAGCACGGTTGATCTTCGTCAGTACAAAAATATTGACGCGTTTAAGCGCATCGAGGGGCTCACGCAGAATGCCGCGCGGCAATAACGCTTCATTGCCAAAGGGATTGCTGGCATCAATGATGACAATATCCAAATCCCGCTGCAGGGGCCAATGCTGAAACGCATCATCGCAGACAAAAACATCGACGGGCAAGGTGTCAACAACGCTTTGGATATTCACCACCCTATTTTGCCCCACCATCAACGGCACGGCGGCCAAGACTTCCTGCATCATCAATACTTCATCACTTTGAGCAGAAACACCTGCCATATACCCACGGGTTAAAATAACCGGTTTTATCCCCGCACCCTCTAATTGACGGGCAATCCATATCACCAACGGCGTCTTGCCCACGCCACCGACGGTGATATTACCGACGCTAATCACCGGCTTGGGCGACCTGTAGGCCTTTAGAATACCTCTGCTATATAAACCCCGCTGCACAACAACACCAAGTCCATAAAACAAGGACAAGACCCAAAGCAAGGATTTAAAAACCCATGCTAGGGCGTCATTTCGCTGATCAGTCATCAATGAAAGGATATAGTTCTTCATGATAAAAACGGCTCCATCAACGCCACGGTACGCGTGACTGCGCCTTGATTGGCATCAATCACCGCGCGGGCCTTTGCTCCTAGGTCATTGCGCTTACCTTCATTGGCCATTAAATCCCGCACCGCTGCCTCAAGACCCGACGCATCCGCCACCTGAACAATAGCACTGTCTTTATTAAAACACGCCACAATATCCCGGAAATTTGCCGTCATGGGGCCTACAATAATTGGCTTAGCAAAGGATGCTGGTTCAATAATATTCTGCCCGCCACCCCCACATAAACTTTTACCTACAAAAACCAAGGACGCCTGTGCATACAAAGACCTCAGATGCCCAATGGTATCCACCACAATAACCGTCGAGGCATCCACATCCTTAGACAACTGCGTCCATTTAATCACCTGAAATCCTTTTTGCCCTATTAAATTGACCAGCTCTTCAGCGCGCTCCACATGACGGGGCGCAATCACCAAACGCCATTGAGGAAAAGCAGCCTGCATCTTCTTATAAACATCCAGGATGATTTCTTCTTCCCCTGGATGCGTGCTGCCGCAAATCCACCATAACCCTTCAGCGGAATTATCCTTAGGCAAGCTTTCATCACCCTTAGACAAGTTATCAAATTTAATATTCCCCATTACCTCGACCCGTTTAGGGTCAGCCCCGAGCGTAATAATGCGCTCCACATCCAGCTGGCTTTGCATACATAATAAATTAACCTTGGATAAAATGCCTTTTAGTAAACCTTTAATAAGCTGATAGCGCGGGAAGGATTTGTCAGAAATACGGCCATTAATAATAACGATAGGAATTTGCCGGGCATGTAATTGGGTGAAAAGATTAGGCCAGATTTCGGTTTCCAGGACGATGTAAATCTTGGGATTAATCACACGCACAAAACTGGCCGCGATAAAGGAAAAATCCAAGGGCGCGGCAATTACCTGCGCCATTGCTGATAGGCGTTGTTGGGCCAAGGTAAAACCGGTCTTGGTGGTAACGGAGAATACAATTCGGTGGCTGGGGTATTTTTCCTGCAAACGCTTAATAAAAGACTCCCCCAACATGACCTCACCAACGGAGACCGCATGCACCCAGATGGCAGGACGCTTATCCTGTTGCAGTAAATCGGGCAACAAACCAAAGCGTTGCTCAAAACCCTGATACAAACGCCCGGTGAAGAAAGCATAAGGCAAATAAATTAGGCTATATATAAAGAATATAAAGTCATAAAGTAAAAACATGGAGGTATTGTACTATTAAGAGCAAGGGGTGGCTAGCGAAAAGGCGTTAAAGCTTAAAATTATCACCGATTATTTTACGTGGTTTAGCCGTAAGACCAAAGAAACCTTGAACACTTGTTAGAAAAGAAATGAATTGAGAACCTGACATTTTTTGGGCCTGTTGAAATTTCTTAACCGAAGCAAAGGACTTCCCTCTCTCCTGATTATGAGCATCTTCCAACATTTCCCGTTTTTCTTCATCACTTAGCATCTTTGATTTCCTTATAAATACCTTCTAAAATACTCTCTTGGCCAAACAACCCAAAATACTCCTTCAATAATTCTTTATTTAGAACCTGATGATGATTTCGAATCAACCACTGAACATCTGCCATGTCTTGCGCCACCCGGGAATGGTCATTAGCCATCGCTTGAAGCTTAAGACCTATAATATCTTCCGGCACCACCACATTAACCAGGCAGCCCTTGACTATCTCATATGGCTTAGATTTTGGCAACATGGCCAGGGCATATTTTCGATGGGCAATAATAAAATCAATGCCGCCTAATTCCTTTAACTTGCCCCAAAAATTAATTACATCCTTGCTTTCATGCAAGATATCATAACCAAATCCGGTTAAAATAGACTTAACCTTGCCGATATCCTCCCCATGCACTAAGAAATCCACATCCTTTGTCGCCCTAGGAAAACCAGCCGCATGCAAGGCAAATCCACCGATAATAGCACAACGCACACCTTGCTTATTAAATTGATCTAATACATATTTTGTGACAGCCTCGAAGTCCATAGAAAAATTATACCATATTCCCTTTTTGATTGGCGGAATTTTCCGTTTCCGTTAGGCCTAAAAACTTGCGTAAATCCGTGATGGGTTGGACATTGATGATCACCGGCACAAAGCCTTGGGCGTTCTTTAACTGTTCCATCATAGCAGGCTCAATAGTAAATTTAATACCGCTACCATCATCCCCCTTCAGCTCCAAGGCCTTATCGCCTTGAGTTAAATCAATACCGCCATTATCATCCCCTGTACTAATCATAGCCTTTGAATACCTAGCCTTATTTCCCATCTTCTCAACAGCTATAAATTTAATCTCCCTTGCTGCTATGGCGATACTGACAGGAATATTATCGTGGCCAGAGTTTAATGCAACTTTTTCTGTAAGTTCAGCAAAGCATATCGCATCCCCCCAAGCCTTAGCCATTTTAGCTTTCTTTGCAAGGTTTAAAAAATGTCTTGCACGATTTGAATGACTCATATCGCTAAACCCCTTTATATTTCTAAAATATAATTCAAACAATCTCTTTAAAGATTCTGTACGTATTTCTTTGGCTTTCAAAATAACGTTAACAGGAATACTGTCATGCCCTGGCTCACTTCCTATTGTCTCAACTAAATAAGCAGCAGCTATGGCCTCTTCAATTTTTTGTTTCTGAAAGGCATATTCCGCGACTTTAAGAAGCACTCCTGCCTTATTAGCAT
>CAYNTZ010000177.1:0-3600 GCA_964400365.1 uncultured Planctomycetales bacterium
AAAGGGGAGTATAAAGGCTAATAGCCCGGCCAAATTGCTGACGGGTGACGCGCGCCGCTTCCTGAGCCAAGTTTTCCAGCGCTTCCGGCCGTTGGTCATCGAGGATGAGCTTTATTTCATCAGTGGTTATCATACAAGAAACCCGTTAAGGGCGAGGACGCGTTCGCGATCGAGCGCTGTTGGGGAAGTCCGCTTAAGAATCCTAAGCGTCCGGCTTCAACTGCCATGGCAAAAGCTTTAGCCAAATTAGCCGGATGTTGGGCCGTGGCCACCGCTGTATTAGCCAAGACGGCATCAGCACCCATCTCCATAGCTTCCGCGGCTTGGGAAGGGGCGCCAATCCCAGCATCGACGACGATAGGAATATCAATTTCATTAATCAAGACCTGGATAAATTCCTTGGTGCGTAAGCCCTGATTGCTACCAATAAATGAACCTAAGGGCATGACGGTTGCGGCCCCAGCTTTAACCAGCGCACGCGCCGCATAAAGATCAGGCGTTACATAAGGCAAAACAATAAAACCTTCCGCGGCTAGAATTTCTGTGGCCTTAATTGTCTCGGCATTATCTGGCAGTAAATATTTGCTGTCATTTATCACTTCAATCTTAACCCAGTTACCACAGCCAGAGGCTTTGGCTAATCGGGCAATACGCACCGCTTCTTGAGCATTGCGCGCGCCCGAGGTATTGGTCAACAAGGTGACATGCTTAGGAATATATTCGAGGATATTTTCTTCGTGGCGTTCCAGATCAATGCGACGCAAAGCTACGGTCACTAATTCACTGCCAGAAGAAGCAATGCTATCCGCCAAATCCTGTTTGTTTTTAAATTTGCCTGTCCCCAAGAAAAAGCGGCTATTAAAGCTTTTGCCAGCAATAATTAGGGGTTGGTCAACCGTGCTTGTATTAGTGGCCGGAGGCATGATCTATCCGCCCCCCACAAAGGTGACTAATTCGATGGTGTCCGCCTCTTTAAGTGTCGTTTTATCCCAATCACCAGCAGCGATAATCGTGCCATTAAGTTCAGCAATGACATGCTTAGGGTTTTTGCAGAATTGCGCCACCACTGCTGTTAAGGGCAGGGCCGAAGGCAGTTCCTTGAGTGTTCCGTTAATCGTGAGCTTCATTAGTTGTCCTGGCTTACCTGTTTCCTAGAGGCTTCATTCTAGTTTATTTGGCCCTAAAATGCAAATAGTTGAATGCCTTGAAATATTATTTATTTTTAGCTTTCCTGCCGCGAAATTGTACTAAAATATTGCCGTTACATCACTTTGGCGCGTAAATAAAAAACGCTTTTAATTATCAGCAATTTTTGTATAATAATCGAGTTTTTACAAATGCCAAAACGACAACAAAGGACGGAACATAAAATGAGTAAATCAGCGGTATTCGGTTATGAATTGTTGTTAGATCTCTACGGTTGCAAGGCAGGTGTCTGCGACGATCTAACCGTTTGCTACAACTTTTTAGATGAGATTGTGGGTTTCTTAGGCATGGAAAAGCAAGCGCCTCCGCAAATCTTCCGTTCTGATGCATCCCGCTTTCCGGATAAGGCTGGCCTTTCCGGTTGGGTGCCGCTCATTGAATCGTCCATTGTCATCCACACCTTAACCCCTAAGGATTTTATCACCGTCGACATCTATTGCTGCCGCTCCTTTGACCAAAAGAAGGCTGAAGAATTCTGCCGCCGTTTCTTTGCTCCTAAGAAGGTGGAAGCGCAATTCGTCGAACGGGGCTTAAGCTACTACAATGAATCCTGCGGCTGTGGCGAAAAAGAATTAGCGCACAAGTAGGTCATGCCTTACACCACCAACGACATTAAGCACATTGAAGCCAAGTGGCAGCTCTTTTGGGCTGAGCGCCGCACCTTTAGTGTTGATGTTAATCCATCCCAAAAGAACTATTATGTTTTGGAAATGTTCCCATACCCGTCGGGCAAGCTGCACATGGGGCATGTGCGCAACTACACCATTAGTGACGTGATTGCGCGTTTTAAAATGATGCAAGGCTTTAATGTCATGCATCCCATGGGCTATGACGCCTTTGGCCAACCTGCCGAGAATGCCGCGATCAAGCACAACACCGACCCAGAGACTTGGACCTATAAATGCATTGACCAGATGCGTGATGGTTTAAAGCGCATGGGCTTTTCCTATGACTGGCAGCGCGAATTAGCCACCTGTGATGCCTCCTACTATAAATGGAATCAGTGGATTTTTAATAAGATGTTTGAGCGCGGCCTGGCGTATAAAAAAGGTTCGCCGGTTAACTGGTGCCCGTCCTGCCAGACCACCTTGGCGAATGAAGAAGTGATCAACGGTGCCTGCTGGCGTTGCAAGAATGACGTGGTGCAAAAAGAATTAGAGCAGTGGTATTTGAAAATCACTCAGTATGCCGATTCCTTACTTGAAGATTTAAAGACCCTGGAGAATTGGCCTAGCCGTGTTAAATCCATGCAGGAAAATTGGATCGGCAAGAGCTATGGGGTGGAGATATTTTTTAAGGTGCAGGGTGGTAATCAGACGATTGCGGTATTTACGACGAGGCCTGATACAATTTTTGGCGCCACCTATGTGGTCTTAGCCCCCGAGCATCCATTAGTTAAAGAATTAATTAAGGGCACAGCGCAAGAAAAGCAAGTCTTGAGCTTTATTGAGAAGACGGCGAATCAAAGTAAATCTTTACGCATGTCCGGCGATCAGCGTAAAGAGGGGATGGCGATTGGCCGTCAGGCGATTAATCCGGTGAATGGTGAAGCGATTCCGATTTTCATTGGTGATTATGTGTTAATGGAATACGGCACCGGTGCAATCATGGCCGTGCCCACCCATGACCAGCGCGACTTTGAATTTGCCAAGGAACATCAATTACCACTGCGTATTGTTATTCAAAACCCTAAGAATCCCAACGCCAGCGCAGCAACGATGACGGAAGCCTTTGTGGATGAGGGCGTCTTGGTTAATTCCAAACAATTTGACGGCACCCCCAACGAAGAAGCCAAAAAGAAAATTGCCGAGTGGATGCAATTGCAGGGTATGGGTAAATTAAAGATTCATTGGCGCCTGCGTGATTGGCTGATTTCCCGTCAGCGTTATTGGGGAACACCCATTCCGATTATTTATTGCCCGACCTGCGGCACCGTGCCGGTGCCGGATGAGCAACTTCCCGTTGAACTGCCTAAGAATGTGTCGATTACGGGTGAAGGTGGTTCGCCGCTCTTAAAGGTAAAAGATTTCGTTGAATGCGCCTGCCCCAAATGCGGGGAGAATGCCCGTCGAGAAACCGACACCATGGCGACCTTTATTGATTCGTCTTGGTATTTCTTAAGGTTCTGCGATGCGGGAAATAAGTCAGAAATCTTCGACAAAGATAAGGCTCGCTACTGGATGCCCGTCAACCAATACGTTGGTGGCATTGAGCATGCAATCTTACATTTATTATATTCCAGATTCTTTAATAAATTCCTCAAAGATCTAGGCTGGGTGGATGTACCTGAACCTTTTGACCGTTTGTTGACGCAAGGGATGGTGTTAAAGCAAGGCGAAGTTATGTCCAAATCCCGCGGTAACGTGGTTGATCCGGATGAAGTCTTATCTAAAT
>CAYNTZ010000178.1:0-3594 GCA_964400365.1 uncultured Planctomycetales bacterium
TAACATCATTTTAATCTCATCCTCGGTAACCTTCGGCTGGATATTACGCCCATGAGTCCACGGTCTAGCTAAAAGCATGGCAATCCATAACACTGGACGAAAAAACCACACCAAAAACCGTAACGGCTTAGCTAAAACCAAGGACACTTGAATCTTATAACGCTCACCAATCGCCTTAGGAATAATCTCTCCAAAAACAATAATAATAAAGGTCAGGATCCCAGAAGCTATTCCTAACCAGCGATCTCCAAACATATGCGCCACTTCTTGGCCGACAAAAACAGAACCAATGATATTGACGGAGTTATTAATTAAGACCAGGGTAGCTACCGTAAAGGCAATGTTCTCTTTTAAATAAAGAACATCCCGGGCATTAAGGCGTTTCTCTTCTACAAAGATTTTAGCGCGGATTAATGAGAGGCTTAAGATTGCTGCCTCGGCTAGAGAACATAAAAATGAGGCACCAACGACAAGTAAAATTGATACTGCTACCGTAAACATCCTGCAATGGTTTCCTTAGGCCGGCAAAGGAAATACCCTTGGCCAGCATCTACACCTAATTCCAACAAAATGTCCAGATCTTCCTTAGTTTCAATACCTTCGGCTACAGAAATAATACCGTTTTCCCTGCAAAATGCAACAATCAACTTAACAATACTGCGCTTAAAAGGATCTGCCATCATCCCACTAACAATATGCCGGTCTATTTTAACCACCTCTGGATGAGTCTGTACAATTGATTCTAAACTCGAATACCCGCCGCCCACATCATCAACCGCAATCTTAAATCCACTATCTCGGTAATCCTTAAGGCGATCAAAGAAAACATCATACTCACTAATCGCTGAACGCTCCGTAATCTCTAGAAAAACCTTGCCCATAGACATACCGTATTCACTAAACAAATCTTTTACATTGCCAAATTTCTGACTCTCAACCAAATAGGGATTACAATTAAGAAATAGAAACTCTTTATTTAAAGAAAACTCATCTCGAAATGATTTAATCGCCTTACGCCAACCAACCATCTCTACATCAAAATACAACCCATACTTCAATGCTTCCTTAAATAACACTTCAGGATTCGCTAATATGGAACCCGTCTGCGGCCTGCTTAATGCTTCAAATCCCAAGACCCTAAACGGCTTCAAATGGTAGATGGGTTGGAAAAATGGCGTTACCTTTGCATGATCAATGATTTGCCTCAACTCAGTAATAACTTCAAATTGCCGCTGTGTCTGAGCATGCAAGGTTGGGGAATTTTGCCGACGAAGAACTGACTCCATCCGTGCAAATAATTCTTCCGGCTCAAAGGGCTTATCGAGAAAATCATCCGCCCCCAAATGAAGGCTTTCCAATTTATCGCCATTATGACTTTGACCGCTGATAATAATAATGGGAATATGTTGAGTTTGGGGGTTAGACCGTATCTGTTCACAAATCTTAAAACCTTGTGAATCCGGAAGCAATAGATCGAGGATAATAAAATCAAACGGATTAGTTAATTTATTTATCGCATCAGCCCCTGTTGAGGCTATTTCAACCGCATAACCCTTGGTTCTCAATAACAAGGTTAATAATTGGGCAATGGCCTGCTCGTCATCCACCACAAGCACTTTTTTATGGTCACTGATACGATTAAGCATGAACGAAAGATCTCCTAAAACAACAATGAGTTAAGTTCTACGTTAATTATACCCCAAAAAGCAAGAATAAGGACAAACAAAAAAAGCATGGGCTAAAATAAACATAGTCCCTTTAATCGACCCAACCCATTAGCAGGCTTACTGTTACAGTAAAAATTAAAAATTAAAGGAAAGCGCTTTCTTTAAAAACAAAAAATCAATCAATTAAGCGTAGCGCAGATACTCAGCAAAATGATAAGAAATGTTGTTTTCAAGGGCCTCTTCAGTAGCTGAGGTTGGAAAAAACTGCTGACTAATAGGCGGGAAAAAAGCATCGCAATTAAAATCACCCTTCACATGAGTTAAATACAACTTTTGGCACATGGGATGGCTAATGGCTTCTTGATACACCTGCGCTCCCCCAATAATAAAGATATTCTCAATATCATTAGGGATATGGGCTAAGGCCTCGTCAATAGCGCTGAATTTAAGCACACCATCAGGCAATTTGAATTGAACATCACGGGTGAGTACAATATTCAAGCGTCCTGGCAAAGGGCGGAATTTTTCCGGCAGGGACTCCCAGGTCTTGCGACCCATCAGTACGGCATTGCGTTTGGCTGGATTATTAACCTTAGCCGTAATGGATTTAAAATGCTTTAAATCCGCTGGCAAATGCCAAGCTAACCCCCCGGCTTTACCAATGCCGTATTTGGAATCCATGGCAACAATGATAGCAAAAGGACGCATACGCTAAACGGCAATTGGGAATTTAATAAAGGGCGCTGGCTGATAACCGGTGATCTTAAAATCTTCAAAGGTATAGTCGAGCACCTTTTTCTTAGGCAGCTCTAATTGCGGTAAGACGCCCGGGGTACGCTCTAATTGAAGCTTAATCCCCTCGATGTGATTTAAATAAAGATGCGCGTCACCTAGGGTATGGACAAAGATGCCGGGGGTCAGCCCGCATTCATTGGCCACCATCACCATCAATAAAGCATAGCTGGCAATATTAAAAGGCACCCCTAAGGCCACATCCGCCGAGCGCTGGTATAGCTGGCAATCCAGGCGACCATTGACCACATAGAATTGAAAAAAAGCATGACATGGCGGCAGAGCCATCTTATCAATATCCGCCACATTCCAAGCATTAACAATAATTCGACGGGAATCCGGGTTTTTCTTAATTAAATCAATGGCTTGTTGGATTTGATCAATGTGTTCCTTGCGGTAGGCATTGGACTTTTCGTCCCAAACAAATTTTTCCCAATGACGCCACTGATAACCATAGATTGGCCCCAGGGAACCATCAGGACGAGCCCAGGCATTCCAAATAGGCGTCTTTTGCGTTAGCCCATCATTGATATTGGTGCTGCCGCGCAAGAACCACAGCAACTCATGCACCACCGCATCGAATAAAACCTTCTTAGTGGTGAGCAAGGGAAAACCTTCACGAAGGTCATATTTAGATTGATAGCCAAAAACAGAAATCGTACCAGTGCCGGTACGATCCCGTTTTTCCTCACCATGTTCAAGGATATGTTTAACTAAATCCAGATATTGCTTCATCTTAATCCCACATTTTTTGCTTATATTCTAAGACCATGCGCTGGGTATTGAAAAAGGCAGCCCGGCGGATACAATTAATCATCTTGTCGATCCAGGGGCTGGCTAAATCAATTTGACCCGCCTTATTGGTATGGTAATACAACTGGGTAGCTTCCCGCAAGGTTTTATACAGCGCCTTGGAATCTTCATCCAAACGCAATTGATTCTCATCCCCGACTTCCGGGCCCTGATGCTGGTAACCAAAAATCCAGCCGATATCATCATGCTCAGCTTCCACCACCCAGCCATCCAAGGTCGACATCTGGGTCACCCCATTAATGATGGCCTTCATACCACTAGTCCCTGAAGCCTCAAAAGGCGGCAAAGGATTATTAAGCCAGATATCGACGGAGTTTGTTAA
>CAYNTZ010000179.1:0-3585 GCA_964400365.1 uncultured Planctomycetales bacterium
ATAAATCTTATAGGCAGCCGACTGAGCTATCGCCTCAGACATACCCTTAATGATTAAATTAGGGATAATGCTGGTATACAAAGAACCTGGCCCCAATACAATAATATCCGCATCCTTAATGGCGCTTAATGCCTCCGGCGTAGGCTCAGCGTCTTCGGGCGTCAAAAATAAACGCCTAATCCCAAGCGTTGAATCAGGGATCTTGGCTTCACCTTCACGACGCGTCCCATCCATGTATTCTGCTACCAAATGCACATTGCGAACGGTTGAGGGAATAACCTTACCCCTAATAGCCAAAACCTTGCTGGCCTCTTCAATTGCCTTTTGAAAATCACCATTGGTAATCTGCACCATGGCTGTCAAAAAAAGATTACCAAAATTATGCCCTTTCAAACCACCGCCTTCAGCAAAACGGTACTGAAAAAGCTTTCCCACCACCTCTGGCGCATCAGCCAAGGCCACCAGGCAATTACGGATATCCCCGGGTGCCACAATATTAAATTCTTCCCGTAAACGCCCTGACGACCCTCCGCTATCCGCCACCGTCACAATAGCTGTTAAATTAGACGTGTATTCTTTTAATCCAAGCAATAAATGCGACAAGCCATGGCCACCACCGATAGCAACAACCTTGGGGCCCCTCTCTAAATAACGGCGCTGGTATAAAATATTAACAATATCACGCTCACGCTGCGGCAGAAAAAGCGTAATTAAAGACACGATCATCTTGCCCATGCCAAGCACAATAAAAACAATGCCGCAAAGGATAATAACAATACCAAAACCACTAACAAACGGATATGGGTTGACCGCAAAAATTGCCCCAAAACCAACAACCAGTACGCCAAACAAAGAGGCGAACACCCACCGCTTAACTTGTATGCCGGGATAGAGCCACTTTAAAAAATTATTGGTCATGTGTTATGGTGTAGAAGAATTAACCGATACGCGCATCTTCCTGGGAAATAATGCCCAGGATATCCTTGCCCGTCTTGGTCGCTTTAATGCAATCGCGGATAAACTTATCTTTTAACAACCGAGAGACACGAGCTAAGGCCTTTAAATGGGGGCCGGAAGAATCAACAGGAGCTACTAATAAGAAGAATATGTGGGCTGGCTCACCATCAAGGGAATCAAAATTAATCCCTTTCTTGCTTACCGCCAACGCAGAAATCAAACCATCAACAGCGTCTGATTTTGCATGAGGAATCGCAATACCCTGCCCAATGGCCGTGGAACCTAATGCTTCCCGCGCCAATAATGACTCAACAACCTTTGCCTTATTTTTTTTATCAATCGCACCAGCATCTATCAACAAGGCCACCATCTCGGTAATAACCTCGACCTTTGTTGATGCCTTTAAATCACTTGTCACCGCATCTTTACATAAAAATTCGCTAATTCTCATTACTAGCCTCCGCGGGATGATAATAAAAAAATGGAGCAGCGGACCGGGTTCGAACCGGTGGCATCCACCTTGGCAAGGTGGCATTCTACCAACTGAATTACCGCTGCAAAAACTTACTTTGAAAGATCGTCTTAAATTCTTTAGTGGGCGGGAGAGGACTTGAACCTCCACGAGTTACCCCACATGCTCCTAAGGCATGCGCGTCTACCAGTTCCGCCACCCGCCCTTTAAGAGCCTTATATCAAATGGTGACCGACCCGCGACTCGAACGCGGTACCCCTACATTAAAAGTGTAGTGCTCTACCAGGGTGAGCTAGTCGGTCATCAAACTAAACTTCGCGCAGCTCCCTGCTCTTCTTATCAAGTAGAGCATCAATTTCTTTAATGAACTTATCCGTCATTTTCTGCACTTCGTCTTCCGCCTTAAATTTATCGTCTTCGCTCACATGGCCTTCACCTTGCATCTTCTTTAGCTTTTCATTCGCATCACGACGGATAGAACGCAGGGTAACGCGGCCGCGCTCTGCCATATCCTTACAAATCTTAATAAACTCCTCACGACGCTCCATGGATAAGGGCGGAAAAACCAAACGAATCATCTTGCCGTCATTAACAGGATTAATCCCTAATTTAGAAGAACTGATCGCCGCTTCAATATCCTTAATCGCTGTCGCATCCCATGGCTGAATCAAAATCTGACGCGGATCAGGCGATGACACTTGAGCAACCTGCTTAATCGGGGTTGATGTCCCGTAATAATCAATGTGCATATCGTCAATCAAGGCCGGTTGGGCACGTCCGGTACGCACTTCAGAAAACTCGCGCATCATGGTTTCCATCGCCTTCTTCATCTTGCCATCAGTGTCTTTTAAGATTTCTTTAGCGCTCATATGCCCCTCATTTAACGGACCAAGGTCCCAATCTCTTCACCATAAACCGCTTTTTTAATATTACCCTTTTGCAGCAAATTAAAGACAATGATCGGCAATGAATTCTCCATGCACATGCTAATGGCGGTTGCATCCATCACGCGCAAATCCTTTTTCAACACATCAATAAATTTCAAAGTCTTAAACTTCTTGGCATCTTTATTTTTCATAGGGTCAGCGGAATACACACCGTCAACCTTGGTAGCCTTCATAATCACATCACAGCCGATTTCCGTGGCGCGTAACGCAGCTGCAGTGTCTGTCGTAAAATACGGATTACCTGTCCCTGCAACAAAAATGACCACCCTGCGCTTTTCTAAGTGACGCATGGCACGACGCAAAATATAAGGTTCCGCAATCGCATGCATTTGGATCGCTGTCATCACGCGGGTTTGGATGCCCACCTGTTCCAGCGCATTTTGCAAGGCTAAACCATTCATCACGGTTGCCAGCATCCCCATATAATCTGCCACAGAACGATCTAAACCAAAACGCTTGGATTCAACTTGGCCACGGAAAATATTCCCACCACCGACAACCAAGGCCACTTCCACACCAGCTTGATGAATTTCTTTTATTTCTTCAGCTAGTGATGCACACATTTCAGCATCAATACCATGTGTCAAACGGCCCAACAAAGCTTCTCCGCTTAACTTTAAAAGAATTCTCTTATAAACCGGCGCTTTGCCCAATACGACCCCTTTGTTATTCGCCAACCTTAACACGGGTGAAACGGCTGACAACAATATTTTCACCGATCTTTGCAACTAATTCATTTAATAAATCCTGAATAGACTTGCCAGCATCTCGGACATACGGCTGCGCTAATAAACTTTGAACATTTTCCGGATTCATCGCAGCAATGTGCATGGCTACGTTTTTAGCAAACGCACAAAAATCTTCATTGCGGGCCACAAAATCAGTTTCACAGTTAACTTCCACAATAACGCCAATCTTATTACCATTGTGGATGTAGCTTTCAACACGACCTTCCTTGGCCACGGGATCACCCTTCTTAGCGGCCATTTCAAGCCCACGCTTGCGTAATAAATCCTTAGCCTTATTGAAATCACCTTCGGAAGCTTCCAACGCTTTCTTGCAATCGATTACACCGCAAGAAGTTTCTTCACGTAATCTCTTGATATCCTCTGCTGATGTTGCCACCATATTAAATCTCCTCGTTAAACCTAAATTATATTAAGCCGCAACAACTTCTTGGGCTTGAGCAACTTGTTGAACCTTCTTACC
>CAYNTZ010000180.1:0-3548 GCA_964400365.1 uncultured Planctomycetales bacterium
TTCCCAAACCTGATTATTTAACTCTCTAATTCTATCACTAGGAAGAATTATCTTTGAACGTGGAATTCGTTTTCTTTTTACAATCGAATCCACTTGTGCTAATAAATCCTCATCACTTTGCCCAGGCTTAATTAACAATGCTTGAGTTTCAATTGATTTAAGAATACGCCTTGGTTCAGATGCCGGCGTGTAAAAAAGATCTTCCACATCCTTTCTAAACCTCTCAAGAGCATACCTATATTCAAATTCTCTACCTTTAAGCTTACTATCTGCAGCTAAATAAATAATTTTCCTTATAAAAAAACTAAACAATCCCGTCTCAGATTTCCGCACTCTTTCTAAAAATGCTGGCGTTATAAAAATCCTCTTCCCTTCCCAATCTATGGCATACCCATATTTCAACTTAACATCATCCTTAATTATTCTTATTGCTTCTTTCCCCACATCTACAAACTTAGAATCTGGAAAAACAATCCTCAACGCTTGAATATATTCCTTAGCAACCTGTTTAGCCTCACGAATATCCTCTTTAGGTAAATCAATAGCATCTAATTTCTGTTGCTCGGTTAATTGATCAGCATTTAAAGAATCTAAAACACTTGGATATGTTCTAAACAGCTTAGGCTTATTTGAACTCATTGCCGCATCTGCTTGAGCTCCCCCATCCCCCTGAGGCGTCTTAAACTGTGTCATTACATTAAACATCGTTGGGGAAGACGCCATTGCTGCCGCAAACTCTTCCTGCTTTGCTGCTGTCATGGCTTGGGCAGTAACTGCCTTCAACCCGCCGGAGAAATATTTACGCGGCAAGGATTCTTTTGTTACTGCATTTTTATCTTCTTTTATATAATTAAATACACCCTTGCGGTAAGCAGCCAAATATTGCTGGTAAATCTTTTCTTTTAAAGTCTTATCTGCCGCGTCCACACCATTTATCTTGCTGGTATTAGCATAAACTTGCGTTAAGAAAGACTGCTTTAACCGGCTTTTAAACCACACGGCTAAAATCATGGAATTATAAATCTGGCGCAGATTAGCAAAATTCTTGCCCTCATTGACCTCTTTTTCCAACGCGGGAAGAATGATCTCACGGGTAATTTTAGAACCAATGGTACTGGCGCTTGATTCAGCATTCTTGCTTCCTTTTTGCTGAGCCAAATAATCTTCTTCTAACATTACCTTTAAATGGCTAGACACCACAAAGACAGTTTGTTGATGCTCAAAAACCTTGGCTTGGTCAGCCACAATCCAGACCTTATTAAAGGTATTGACCGGCACCTGTGACGTGCCATATTCCTGCTGGGCTTGGGCATAAACTTTATCCCAAAATTTCCTACCTAATTCTTTTTCAGGATAGATTAAAGAAGCCGTGATCTGCTTTAACATATAGTCCTGCGCCAACATATCCCGGCCTAATTCGGTTTGACCTAAGGCTTGTGGAATCATCCGGTCTTTTTCATAAGGAGAAAGATTAACCCATAAGTCCTCATCGGGAATTGCCAATGACGCCAGAAAATATTTAATCTGCCGCTCCGCCTCTACCTTAATAACATCAACCGATTCCTTATCTTGGCCTTGCGACACAATAAAATCAAACATCATTGGATTCTTGGGGTCTACTTTAAGGCCTTTAAGCAACACCGGCTGATGTGCTTGGCTTAAAGCAACCATGGTGCCCGGTTGAGGCAAGTTTAATACTACCCCTGCCTGGGCATGGGCGTAGTTAACAGGCAATAAGGTCGTGCTTAAAAAGATACCGGAAAGTACAGCGGCTATTGTCTTTCTAAAACTCATGAAATTCCCTTCGTTAGTGGATACTTGAACAATGGTTGACTAAAAGATACCACACATTTAAACATCATGCAAATCAGCAAAACATTGAAATATAACAAGTTATGACTCGCTTAATAAATAAATCCCCTTAAAGACTAAATCTTCATCAATAATGCGGATTTTAGAGGAAACAAATTTCTTCATTAATTGGGTATGGCCGCCGGTCATCACCACTTGAAACTTAGCCTGCATTTGTTTAGCCATCATCTCAATCACACCCTGGCACAAAGCCCCATAACCATAAAACAAACCGCTTAAGATACTTTCCTGGGTGGTTTTGCCAATAATGGATTTAGGCGCCTTAATATCGATTTCAGGCAATAACGCGGTCTTGGTAAACAAGGATTCTGCGGATAAGCGCAGGCCAGGAACTATCACCCCACCTAAATATTCTCCCTTTAGTGAAACCACGTCAAAGGTAATGGCCGTGCCTAAATCGATAACTATTAAAGGCTTTCCATATAAACTCATGGCCGCATAGGCACCCACTAAACGGTCCTGCCCCACCTGCTTAGGATTCTTGTACTTATTAGGCATCGGGACCACCATATCCCGACCGATCAGCTTGACATTTAATTTAAAAGCTTCCTTAATATATCGCTCAACCAAGTTAGTAACATCAGGAACCACCGAACAAATAACCACCACCTGCACCCGCCCCTTACGCAATATTTTCTTAACCGCCATTAACAAAATCGGCTTTAATAAACGCGGATTATCTGTAGTATCGATATGTTCAACAGCTAAGACCTTAAGCTTCTTTACTAAGCCCAAACCAATGGTGGTATTCCCGATATCAATAGCAAGTATCATTTAGGACCTTCTTTTAATTCCCTTATTTTATCGCGGATCTTCGCGGCTTTTTCAAACTCCAGGTTGCGGGCAGCTAATTCCATCTGTGCCTCTAACTGGGCCACATAGGAGCCTAAGGCAAACTCTTCTTCGTTAACCCCGGCAATTTCCCTCACCAAATCTTCAGCATGGGCAAACTCTTCAATACCCTGATGAATAGCCCGCTTAATGGTGGTTGGGGTAATGCCATGTTTAGCATTATAGGCTAATTGAATCTTACGCCGGCGTTCGCACTCATTAATGGTCGCCGTCATCGCCGCTGAATGCGTATCTGCATACATAATAACCACACCGTTAATATTACGCGCCGCCCTCCCCGCCGTCTGAATCAAGGATGTTTCCGAACGCAAAAAACCTTGTTTATCAGCGTCAAATATAGCAACTAAGGACACTTCCGGCAAGTCCAAACCTTCGCGTAACAAGTTAACCCCCACCAGGCAATCAAACTTCTTTAAACGCAAATCCTGCAAAATCTTTGTACGGTCAATAGTTTCAATATCGGAATGTAAATATTTAACCTTTAAACCAGCCTCTTCCAAGAAAGCAGCTAAATCTTCCGACATGCGCTTAGTTAAGGTCGTCACCAAAACCCGTTCATTCTTAAGCGCCCGTGCCCGAGCTTCCTTAATCAAATCATCCACCTGACCTACCGTTGAACGAACCATGATGGGCGGATCCACAATCCCGGTCGGACGAATAATCTGCTCAACCACCTTATTGGCCGCATCCTTGCGTTCATATTTCCCAGGCGTTGCTGAAACATAAATCCGCTGCTTTAACATCCCCTCTAATTCATCAAACTTTAACGGCCGATTATCCAAACAGGACGGCAGGCGAAACCCATGATTAACCAGCATGTGCTT
>CAYNTZ010000181.1:0-3469 GCA_964400365.1 uncultured Planctomycetales bacterium
ACGGCGTTGTTTGCGGAATAGCTTTCACCTGCCCTAAATAAAACTGAGCTTCAAAGGTCTTAGGGGTCATCGTTTCATTATTGATGAAATACCCTGTTGTGTAGGTGCTATGTGTATGCACCACACAAGTGACCTTAGGCAAGGACTTATAAATAGACGTATGCATCAAACGTTCTGTCGATGCCATACCCCCTATTACTTCGCCTGCAGCGGTTATTGTGACTATATCTTCTTGCTTTAAAAACCCAAGACAAGTATTGGTAGCTGTAATCAAAATATCGCCTGAATCAAGACGCACGGAAATATTGCCATTAAAGCCAAAGGCTAGACCCTTGTCCCAGAGGAGCTTACCAGTCTCGATAATTTTATTTTTTAATTGTTCGCTCATTTGAAATACTTCGCTGGTACCCACTCGACTAAGGGCACGTAGGCATGCGTGTCCTTGTTGGCGGTTGGGAAACCTTTTAGGTTTAATAAATCTTTTGGGTTGCCTAGGAAATGCTTCTTGTGCTCGCCTTCTAATAAACGCAAGGCAATCTTATGCTTCTTGGCTAATACGGCCAGGATTAACGCACCAGTATCGCAAAGCGCGCCCGTCCCATCAGCATATTGGCAGGCAATCACCACTTCCTTAACGTAACCTTTAAAAAATAAAAACCCGGCCATATTGTCACAAATCACAATGGGCTTGAGCTTCTTGGCCAAAAAATAACGGCTATTATGTTCAGCCGCACGCAGCGACGGACGACCTTCGCTGATCACCAGGTGAACGCCCTTGGTTTTAATTTTCGCTAAGGCACCAGGCGCCAACACGCCCTGGATTAAGACAATGGATTTAGATTTAAAGTCCAGCATGGATGGCAATCGCTTTCGTTATGAGTGTATGGGGAACAACATCAAATCCAGGGTAAAAACCAACTACCCCACCGGGAAATAAATTCTTACGTTCAAATTTAATCACTTCATGCCCAGAGCGTTGTTCAATGGGCATATCTTCCCCACGGGCAACACCCTTGGAGGGTTGAGTTAAGGCAATCACCGGAATATTAAATTCCTTGGCCAAGACAGCAATTTGATAGGAACCAATCTTATTCGCAATATCACCATTAGCCGCAGAACGGTCAGAACCAATCACCACCTTATTAACGCGGGCCTCAGCCATTAACACCCCAACGGCATTATCCGCCACCAAGGTCACCGGCACCTTCGCCTGCTGCAATTCCCACACGGTTAATTTAGCCCCTTGCAAATATGGCCGAGTTTCAGTGGCAAACACCTGGATCTTCTTGCCAGCAGCTTGTGCAATAGCACACGCCATGGCTAATTCACCCGACACATTGCAATGGGTTAAAACAATATCCCCATCCTGCAAATTCTCACTTAACTGTTTCACCCGGGTCATGCGGCGTTGACGGATCCCATATTGAAACCCTTCCACCGTCTTTAACACCGCCTCCTTCACATCCCCATTCTTAGCCGCGACCGCTTTAGCTGCACCAACAATAATTGAGGTAACTTCCGCAAATGGAAAAGTAGGACGGGAATGATTTAACTCATTGGCAATATGCTCAATCATCTTCACATCCACCTTGGTCTTAGGCGACAAACGCACCATTTCCAAGGCAAAGGTATTTAAGACGACCAAGAACTGCCCAAAAGCCCGGGTCTTCATGGTGCGTATCACATCAACTGCCTCATCCAAGCGACGGACAGGAATATATTGAACCTTGTTAGGCACAAGGGTTTCATCCAAAACCATCAAGGTCTTGTCTTTCAAATGAGCTGGCCAAAATAAGGGCGATTCGTACATTATTTACTCTCCAGCTCTTTAACTAATTCCATGGCGATTTGAATCAACATCCCTTCGGCCATGTAGTAATCGGGATTGATAAAGCCCATTTGGCCGGTGATTAAGTTATCAGATACAGCCAAGATCGACACCGCCGGGATCTTATACACTTGCGCGATGGTTAAAAACGCAGATGACACCATGTCAACGCCAATAGCCCCTTTTTCAATCACCGGATTAACAATCTCCTTAGATTCACGCAAGATTGCATCCGTTGACCACACCTTACCTTCATGCACCGTCAAACCCGCAGTGGCCGCCACATTCTTGGCAATCGCAGAAATCTTGGCTGTCATCCCTGCATCCGGCAAGGTTTCAAATTTTTCATCGACATAATAAGGTGTCACACCATCGCCGCGCACGGCACCGGTGGCCACAATAAAATCACCAATCTTGATATCTGAACGCAAGGCACCACAGGAACCAATGCGGATTAAGGCCTTTACTTGCGCGTTACACAAAATCTCCGTCGTAATCGAGGTATCAGCAGCAAAACGGCCGCCATTAATACCGGTAACCTTGATCCCATTAATGGTGCCGGTGTGCATGCTGTATTCCATGAAGGTAAAATTCTTAACCGGATTCTCCATCTTCTTAACTAAGGAATCCAACCGTTCCTTAGGACCTGGAACAATCGCATACTTACCCACATCTTGCGGACGTAATTGCACCATGCCCATTAAATCCTTACCGCTTAAATGAAAATTGCGTGTCATTTTTTCTACGCTGGCTGTTGACATAAAACGCCTTTCTTTAATGTTTCTTTATCGATTTTTCCAGTTCTGTTTTTAGGCAATGATTCTCTAATCTCAACTGTTTGTGGCACTTTAAAATTCGCCAAATGCTCCTTGGCAAAATATTTTATCTCAAGCCCTTCAATCACAACGCCGGGCTTTAAGACCACAAAGGCTTTCACTGATTCACCGCGCATGGGATCAGGCACGCCGATCACAGCTGCTTCTAATACCGCTTCATGTTTGCACAAAGCCGCTTCCACCTCAGGGGCAAAAACAATTTGACCCGCCACCTTAATCATTTCTTTCTTACGGCCCACAATATAAAGCAATCCTTGCGCATCAAAACGGCCTAGATCACCGGTATGAAACCAGCCATTGCGTTTAGCAATAGCGGTGGCCTCGGGATCCTTATAGTATTCCTGCATCACCACCCAACCACGGATGACAATTTCACCCACTTCCCCTTGAGGCAAAACCTTATCATCATCGTCAACAAGTTGAATCTCACAATTAGGCGCGGGCTTACCCACTGACTCAATTTTAGGATTATCTAAAGGTGTTACCGTATTAGGCGGGCAGGTTTCCGTCATGCCCCAGCCGTTAAGTAATTTGGCATTCGGGCAGAATTTATGAAAACGTTCCAAAATATCCGGCGAGCTAGGCGCGCCAAAAACCACCACCCAACGCAGGGATGATAAATCAAATTGCTCCAAATTCTTTAAGGTCAGCATGGCCGTGTACATCGGCGGCACCACATGGAAACAGGTGACCTTGTATTGCACAATATTACGGACAAATTCTAAGGGGTGAAAACGGTCCATTAAAATCAAGGTGATGCCAAAGAGGATGCAATTTTGAATATACACAAAGCCGCCGATATGAC
>CAYNTZ010000182.1:0-3444 GCA_964400365.1 uncultured Planctomycetales bacterium
TAATAAATAAAGAAAATGAATCCCAAACTGCCTAAATCATCATAAAAATTAAACATTAATTTAGGAGTAACATCTTTAATAAAATCTTTTAAGGGGAGGAGAAATACAAATAAGATCGAAACAAAGAAAGAGATAAGCAAAACATTCTTTCTTCTTTGATAAGTCTCCGTTAACAACAAAACAAATCTTAAAAACAATGGGGGAATAAAAATAGCAAACACATAAACCAAATAACAAAAAAACCATGCAACATCTTTACTTGTTGTAATAGCCATCACATAATGTGACAATGACCATGTCCCTGCACACAAACTTAAATAAAGCCACGCCCTATTTGCCTTTCTTTTCTTATTAGAAATGAATGTCCAAATACCAGTTACGTAGCAGGTTAAGGCACCTACTAAGAAGTTGATAATTAAAAAATTATCCATATTTAAGAAATTAACGAACTTGAATAAAGAAAATGACTTAATCTTTTTAAGGAAGGTCCAACAATATTTAAACCATGCTGAGGTTCAATATGAACATCACCAATAAATTCAGTCTTGCCAGAAATAGCAGCTAGCACCGATTTTTCTTTACCTAAGAAAGCATAAATTGCACTTTGTGGCGAAGAACACAAAACGGGAGGATTATTTTCACCATAAATATACCACCCTCTAGGAACAAATTCTTCTGCAATGGCTCCATGCCAATGAACCATCCCAGCCCCCATTCCCTCCATCATTGCAACAAATCTAGATGAATCAGAAAAGCTCTTTAAAATAGCCCCGTATAAAACATTAGCCAAACTATGCGCTAAAATAAGCCTAGTATCATAAGAAGGTCGATAATTTGACTCTAAATCAATCGAATTAGGAACCCTCAAAACCAAAACACCCTTCACTAGCCCAACCATTAGCACATCTTTAAGCGGGTCTAAATTTGTCTTATTTGATCCCGATCTAGACATTAGCGTCCAAACTTCTGGAACATTAATAAAATAGGTCTTTTTTCCAAACACAAAAGAAAGATATATATCTTTATTTTTATCTATAAAAACACCTCTTCTTATTTCACACAAACCTCTTAATAAATGTCGTGAAGAAATAATCTTAGGCAAAACAATAGGCAATTGACGAGCAATATACCCATAGCTCATCCCTGTACGCTCATCTAAATATTTACTAGCAATACGACGATACAAAAGCTTAGTATAATTAAACTTATCTACATTACGCACAGAATAAAAAAGATTGGTGTGGGCTAACAATCGCCCCCCCTTAACCAAGTCTCGTAAAAAAGGTTTCACATAAGGATTCGATACAAAATCTTTTTCATCCTTTATCAACCTAAACTCATTCAATTTTAAGGGCATAACTCTTGTAGCTAATTTAGGAATTAATTTATTTAAAACCTGTAAATCAAAATTAGCCCCAAACAAGACCCTCTCTGAAAAGCCATTATAACTAAATGATTTCCACCCTAATCTATTAATAGAAATAACCAGATGACACATGTGCTTAGTAAATAATTTTAAACCATGTGTCATCTGTTGATTATATGCAAGCTTATCTATTTCAAGTTTTTCATCTTCAAGAACAATCTTAATTATAGGATTATTAGATAGCGAACCCACATAATCCATAGGCATTTTATTATATTTATTACAATTACTATAAAAAACTACAACCCCACCCTGAATTCTTTCTTTGCCAGAAGAATCTTTTTGTACAATTTCGTTAAAATCTAAAATTTGGGCTCCTGACTTCAATAAAGAATACTTTAGCTTTTTCTCAAACAATGAGACAGCCCTAGAAGAAGCTTTTGCAGGAAAAAATGCAATCTTTAAAGAACGCGCCATTAACTTTTCAGTTAATGGCACGTTCTCCGTAATTCCTAATAAAAACTTTATAGCTTCAATCTTAAATAACATAATTTAGAATTTATACGTCAATGACATTGATGCCATATTAATTATTTGTTTGTAAGTTCCATTAAAACTATATGTGGTGCCGCTTGAATTATCAATAGTCCTGTGCTCAAAGAGCATGAAAGAATACGCTAAATCTAGAGTCAAATTTTTATTTAAATCATACCCTAAACCCGTCGTTACCCCATGTGATGCTGCGTCTGGTAAATTAGGCACCCAATTCACATCCGGAACAGGACTATCATGATGATAATAACCACCGCGTAAACGTAATCGATCAGTAGCTGCATACTCTGCTCCTAATTGAAATGAAAGAACAGACTTCCAATCACGATTGGCAGGATTTCCATTATTTAAAATAGCTAATCTACTAGCATCTGTTTCATCAGTCCAATTAAGAGCTTCCCTTTTAACAGAAGACCAATCCATCCACTCTAAATCAGCATTTAATGTCCACTTTGCTGTTGGCTTAAAACTATACCCAATAATAATACTTTGAGGTAAAGTGAATTTTTCAGTTAGCTTCGTTTCATACGAAGCACCAAATAAGCCCTGATAACTATTACTACTAAGCCCCATCCCTGCAAGGGTGGCACTACTATCAAGATTATTCAAATAAGCCTTGCCTTCATATTTATGACTAATGCGGCTTCGATACATTAAACCAAATTGATGCCTTTCATTCATTTTATACATCGTAGCCAAACGATAACCCCAAGCATTATCCTTGGCTTTTAATTGAAAATTACCATCAACCCCTGAAGCCTGTTGAAGCTTTTTATTTTTATTTGCCTTTGTATCATCATTATCTGCACTAACAGCAAATGACCACTGATCATTTAACTTATAAGCTGCCGTTAACATAAGATCTTTATTTTCAATATCGCTATTAGTTGCGGAATAACGCACATTACTATCTTCTGCCCATTCTGTACCTAAACCAAAATATGACGTCGCCCCTAAACCAATAGCTAATTTCTCACTCACTGGAGCAGCGTAATATAAATGAGGAATTGTAAAAGTATTCCTGCGCATTTGAGTTTTATCGCCAGCAAAATTCTTATAATCAACTTGAGGGGCAATTATTGTAGCACCCACAGATACCGCAGATGCAGTCATTTGACTTAACCCAGCCGGGTTATAATAAACAGCTGCAGGCGTATTAGCCTCCCCCACAAAGGCAGAACCTTTACCAAAAGCACCCGTATCCGGAACTTCCAAACGAAACGCACCAGAACCAGCAAAAGCATTCTGACTCCCAGCGACGATCATTACACACAAGAAACTTAGGAATAGATAACGAAATAATGACATTTAAACCCTCCTGTTTATAGGAATTTTATGAATTACAAAAGGAATTATATATCGACGAAGCTTCGACGGGAAGGGAAATTAGAAATATTTTATATCTTGCCTAATATAGCCTTGGGCTTAGGTCGAAGGCGTTTTTGATGTGCTCTACCTTGGGCGGAGACTCTTCTTCTAATATAATAGAGATCACATCAAAGCGGGCATACATGTCAATGGTGTTA
>CAYNTZ010000183.1:0-3391 GCA_964400365.1 uncultured Planctomycetales bacterium
TTATCCGTCTTCACTCAAACAGGCGTCAATGGACAGTCTGATGTAACAACAGAATATGCCACCTTAAAAGATATTTATGCTGATCATGCCCGTTTTGCTAAGGCTTATGAAATTGCCATCAAGACCAAGGATGCCAAGGGCGATGAATGGTTGAATTTGCACCCGACCTTACAAGGCGTTGCGTTGATCGGTCGCGGTTTAAATCAATATTTCGTTAGATTCGATGCCAATGGCGACGTGGTCACTGAAGAGACAGTGGCTGAAGCCAAGCCTGGTGTTCGCGAAGCTAGATTAGAATTTGGCCAATACACGGTGCGCATCAGCAATCCGTTAAATGGTTTGGTCTGGGAAGAGGTTCGCGCACCTAAGGGCAACATCAATCCTAAGCTAGCCGAACAGGTGCAGGTGAAGTATGAAGGGCGTATGGTGGATGATCAATTTGCAGCAGAGCGTAAAATCATCTTTATGTATAACGGCCTTGGCGATGAAGTGGCTATTGAAGCGGTAACGCGTGTAATCGCCGGTGGAGCGGATAAATTATTTACCACCTCAAAGACCTTGAATGCTGATCGTGAGGCTGGGTTGATTCTTGTTGAAATTACCAATCACGAAACCGGTGAAGTATGGCAGGAAGTTAAAGATTTTGGCGGCCGGGTGCTGGTAAAGGTGGAAGGAAACAAGATTAACGGTAAATTTGTGCCGAACGTAGCAGTGGCTAACCGTTATGAAGGTGTTCCTGGATTCCTGAAGGTTGCGACTGGCGCAGAAACGCATTTAATTAATTTAGATGGTTCACGCGGCTTCTCAATCGATGAAAGCTCCTTGGTTGATAGCAATGAGTCAAGAATTAATGCAGGGCTTATTAATGCCAAGAGCATCTTTGCTCATAACACGATCCGCTACCAAGGTATTGAAAAGCACAAGGATACCCATTCCAGCAAGTCCTACGACGTTAAATACAATGAGATCCGTGACGCCAAGGGCCGGGTTATTGTCCGTATCGTTGGCAATGAGAAGACATACTACTTCTATGAAATGGGTAATGCCATTGAACGCGGCTTAATGGATATTGCCACCAAGACTGTTAAAACAAAGGTTGATGGCGATGTGGAAGAGATTATTTCTTACTCCAACAATACGTCATTAACGCATGACAAGAAGCAGGATGGTTTCATTATTTATAGCGTACAACGCGGATTGGATGCGGATTTAAAGTTGGTTTCAAGGGATGCCATCACAAACCATAAAATTATTATTACGCATCTTAAGGATAATGGCGGGATTAAATTTAATCATTGGTACGGGGCTCATCAAGAAGTCCTGGATAACAAAGGCCGTCCGTTTGCAATTTTGACAGGCCAGCCTATTAATTTAACAAACGGCTTCCCGCAAGGCCGTCCGCAATGGATTACTGTTCTTCAATACAAGGATACTTATAACGCGAAGGTCTCTACGGATAGCAAAGAATATATGTATCAAGGGCAGTTCGGGAATAATCCTGAAATGAATCCTGATGCGATATTGGCACATTCGCCTAAAGACGGCAGCCACAGAGTCGTTACAACATTGAAGAATATGCGTTTAGCTGTTGGTCAGGATGGGGCAGTGCAAGTTGTTTATGATGCGCTAAGCCATAAGGAAAAATCATTGACCAAGATGGTATTTGACCTATCCAGCGGTAAATTACGTACCAAGGAATTTACAGGTTCCGGTGCTCAAGGGCCTGCCGAAGCCAGGGTTCATTTTGATGAAAATGTGCAGCCTAGCTGGATTGGCGATGTGGTTAACAAGGGCAAGACAGATGAATTTGAACGCATGTATGCGTTTATCAACAACAAGCCGTTTAATTATGGTAAAGAATCCTTTGTGATTTCACGCATCTACATTCAACCTAAATTTGAAGGAGATCATTGGAAATTAGGTCAACCGGATGGCTTTAGATTGCTTTATAACAGTAAAGTTGTTTTCTCTTTAAATGGAAACAACACGTTGTTAGGCATTGACAGCACTTTGGCTTCATACGAAGCAGAGTTCACTGCGGCTGATCAAAATAACGACTCATTAATTGGTCATGCTGTTCGCTTGGCGGTCCGTTCCAATCCTGAGAATGTATTAACAGCCGGCATTAAGGCTACTGAATCAGGAACCTATGAAAGCGTCTCAATCTATACAACCCCGTTATTAAATAAGGACAAAGAAGTTGAAGCAATGTCCGAACGCAAATTAAACGGTATTTGGGCGACGATCAGATTTATTGCAACTGGCTTGCTTGCCTTGCCGGTGATTTATTTGATCTATAATCTTTTAGCCGGGGCATTTAGATTTATCGTGCAAAGCCGTAAAATCAATATTAATGCTGATAATGCTCATCAAATTGAGAATTTTGGTTTCAAGCCCAAGGAAGCTAAGGCCATTGTGGATATCCGCAAAAGTGTACGGTATTTCAGTGACGCGGATAATTTTGAAACCTTAGTTAAGCCATCATTAAGAACGATTATCGCGGCCATTCCTGATGAGGCCGCCCGCCGTAAAGAAGTTAAGCGTCAAGACAAGCTGTTAAATAGAATCCGTAAAGCCATGACGACTGGCAAGGGCTTAAGGAATGATCAGGAGCTTGGCAAGAATGAAGAAACAGAATCCATCAGCTTTGATGAATTTGTTCACCAGTACGTTTCCGCCTTTGGGGCCGCAAAATACACGGCGGCGCTAGAGGTCATGCAGGTATTAGAAGGGCAGATACATCCCAACCGCTATCAGCGTAAACTTTTAGCTGAGATGATGAATCAAGCCTTCTTTGCCAATAATGGCCGCATCAGAAATGCCCAAATAAGCAATACAGTCTTGCAAGGTGAAGCTGCCTTTAGCAATGAGCAACGCAGAATCTTATCAGATAAGATTCGTCAGTTAATGGGCAATCTCGGTCTTAAATATGATGAGCTGGCGTTGGAGAGTGATCAGGGCGGATCCCATCACTACTTAGCGGAAACGATATTGCTTCAGATTGAAATTGCCGCTAATTTCGAAGAATTAGATTTGCCACGCGAATTATCCCCATCAGGCATCTATGTTGTGGCTAATGATGACCTTGAAAAGAAGGCAAATCCTGGGGAAGGTTCACGCCATCGCATTGTGCCTATTGAACGGTTTGTATTCATGCAAGTCTTGCAGCTAAAGGGGATTGCCACCAATGGTAATGGCCGTTTGGATGAATGGATTTATGAATATTTACGTAACATCTTCCCTCATTGGCATCAGCATAGTGCCCAAGGGATTCGATTCATGCAAATGCATCAAAGGCTTTACAATGCCTTTGTGACGATTGCAAGCAATGAAATGGGCTTTAAGCCGGGTGTTGGTGAACAAGAAAATACCAAGGACCGCAATGGCACCG
>CAYNTZ010000184.1:0-3377 GCA_964400365.1 uncultured Planctomycetales bacterium
TTGCAAGGAGTAGACATAACCCCCAAATTAAGAAACGCCATTGAACAAGCCATTGTTGATACCGCTAAATCTGCTTCGAGACGATTAAGTGACTTTGCTTTAAATCTTCAAGACGACTCTTTAAAGGATGCATTAAAGCCATTTCTGACCATTAGTAATGGGAGCTTATCTAAGCTATTAGATGCCCAAGAAGACGGATTTCGTAAAAGTAAGTTTCAGACTTTTGAGTTGTCGCATTTGCTTAATAAATCACAGCGTATTGCTACGCCGGTGATTTTATATATATTTCATCAAATTGAAAAAGCCTTAGATGGAAGACCAACCTTCATCCTAATCGATGAAGCGTGGGTTGTAATGGCCAATGAAATCTTTATGAATGAATTAATTGATTTTTTAAGAACCGCTAGAAAGAAAAACGCCGCGGTGATTTTATCAACGCAGAGTTTATCGGATATGGCATTAAACAAATATATCAGCGTCTTCAATGAAAACTGTTTAACGAAGATTTATCTTCCTAATTCTTCGGCCAAAGACGTAAACAGTAAACAATTATATGAATCATTTGGTCTAAACGAGCAACAAATTGAGATTATCGCCAACAGTGTACGCAAGAAACACTACTATTTTACGGCAAAAGATACTGGCGAAAGGTTGATTGACTTAGGCTTAAGCCGGCTTGAGTTGGCTTTTTATGGCATTAGTTCAGAAGAAGAAAGAAATAAGGTTGCCGCATTGGAAAAGGAATTCGGAAGCATGTGGCCGTATCATCATTTGATTGAAAAAGGGTTACAGGAACAGGCTGAACGCTGGGCACAATTAAAAAAGGAGAAAGCAGGAAATGTTTAACGGATTATCCCACTTAGAACAAATCTATTTAGCACATTTAGATGAAAAACATTTTAATGGCTACGGAGTTGATTTATGGAAAACGGATCACAAGGCTTTTTATGGTGGAATGAATAAATTTGTTAATAAAGAAATTATGGGAGAACTATGAAAGTTTTATTTCTAATTGTTTTTCTTGCTCAAGCTTCTGTGTGCGGCGCTCAAGATGTAGCAACAGAACATACACAAATATTGAATAATATTCAATTGCTACAGAACTACTACAATCAAGTTAAAAGTCTATACAACGAAGCGGTGATGATAAAGAACCAGATTGAAAGTCTAAAGTCAGTTGCGACATTTAAGGGAGATTGGGGTGGAATAACGGGAGCATTGGATAAAGTTAACGACATTATAAATCGTGGAAAGATTCAAATGGGAAGTATAAGTAGATATTACGATGAATTAAAAGCGCTAAAGGAAAAACTAAAAGGAGCAAGTACAGGCTCACAAATGGAAGAGAGTTTAAATAACAGCGTCCAACAAAATCTTGAAGGATCATTAAAAACAGTTGATGAACAATCTCAGGCCATGGTCGAAGAAAGCAAGTCTCTTCAGGAATTGTTGGCCAAGAATGACGCTTCTGTAGGACAAACACAGGCCTTACAGACGTTGAATCAATTAACGGGGCAACTGGTTCAACAAAGTCAGCAGACAAGGCAGTTGATGGCAGCACAAATAGGAATGCAGGCATCAATAAACAGTGCACTTATCGAAGAAAAAAGAAAAGCAAAAGAGCAGGGTGATGCAATATTTAAGCCCATTAAGAATGAAGATAGCAATTTTCATATCGGGGATGGTATTTAAAATGGAAACAACATCTGTTGGAATGTTTAATCAAATAGTCGCTCAATACCAAACAAGTATCGCGCACATAAAGATACTTAGTTTGTTATTTGCTAAGGAAACATTTAATTATTTGGCTTTAATAGCGTTTGCCGCAGGGTTAATTAATTATTTGCTTAAGAAAAATGTTGATATGGTGGAAGCAAATCTAGATTCAATTAAGACCTTGCTTATGTTGTACTTCTTTTTCGGCTTGATTAAATATTATGACAGTTGGCTTCCAGTATTATTTCAAACCTTTAAGGGTGCCGGAAAGACAATGGCCGGCCCCAATTTTATAGATAATCCCGGGGCAATTATAAATACTGGACTACAGCTTGGAACAAACATGATTGTGTTTGCTCACAATACGGCTGGATGGAACCTCCCTTTATATTTTGCTGTTTCATTTATATCAGTAATATGCGCTGGAATGGTTATCTTTTGTTTCGGACGGATTGCCGTTGAGTTGGTGCTAATTGATATTGGCGGAAGAATTATATTGGCGGGTGGAATCTTTATGTTGGGTTTTGCGGGAAGTCCCTGGACAAAACAATACGCCGAGCGATACATAACAACTACATTTAATTTAGGGATAAAAATGATGTTTTTGTATGTGGTTGTCTCAATCGGGAACAACTTAACAGACGGATGGTTAATCTTGCTTTCGCAAGTTAAACCAGAAACGATGATCGAAACATATTTATCTATAACAATGGCCACCTTTATTTTCTATATGTTGAGCTTAAGGTTGCCGGATATGGCTTCAGGATTCTTTACCGCACAATCCTCGTTTGGTTTTAGTTCAAATGATGCAACAGTCAGATCCGTTATTCAAGGGGGAGCGGTAGTAGCCGCAACCATGGCGTCATTTGGTCAAGGAATGGGGGGGTCGGTTGCGACAGCAATTGGCATGAAAAAAGCCGTAGACGCGGCTCAAGAATCGACAGGTAAGTCGGGGCTTGGTGAAACCTTAAATACGTTAACTAAAGCGGCTAAGTCTCGAATCTTCGAGAAAATAGATGCCGCGGCTTTAAAAACATCGCCGGGCAGGCTATCAATGAAAATAAAGAGTGAAAAAGATCAAGAAAGAAGAAATGGTTAACCTTAACACACAGGATAAGAACATGACCAATCAAAATGATTCAAAATTCTTAGAAGGTCTAAAGAACTGGCACTTGCTAAATCAAAATCTAAAGACTTCTATTAGAAACTGGCAGTTAATAGCCTACTTGGAAGCCGTAGTATTAGTAATTTCGGTTGGCGGGATGGTCTATTTTGCCCAAAGATCTCAAGTGGTGCCGTATGTTGTTGAAGTAGATAATTTAGGACGTGCTAGTGCTGTTTCAGAAGCTAAGGGATACGCTGTCAACGATGAGAAAATAACAAGAGCATTTTTGTATCAATTCATTGATAAGGCGCGCAGTGTTTTACCAGATGCAGAGGCTATAAAACAAAATTTAGCCCAAGCCTACAGGATGTCTGTCCCAAGCGTAAAAGAAAATGTTCTAAATCCATTTTATAAAGATAACAATCCTTTTGAGTTTGCTCAAAAGAGTGGCACTAAGCATGTAGAGCCACTGGTTTGTTTAAGGCAAAGTGAAAATACCTATGCCGTTGAATGGAAAGAGACCCAGCGTAATTACGATAACCAAGTTCTCATAGAA
>CAYNTZ010000185.1:0-3358 GCA_964400365.1 uncultured Planctomycetales bacterium
GCGATTAATACCGCCGCAATCAAACGTCCGGCCTTGATCCGTGAAGCAGCCGAAGCTTTTGGGTCGCAATGCATTGTGGGCTCGATTGAAGCCAAGAAGATGGGTGATGGCAAATGGGAAGCCTATGTGGACACGGCCCGTGAATCAACCAGCGTTGATGCCTTGGAATGGGCCGAACAATTAGTGGCCTTGGGGGCTGGTGAATTATTGATCACCTCGATTGATGCGGAAGGAACGCGTCAGGGTTTTGAAATAGATTTGATGAAACGTATTGCCGAACAGGTGTCAGTGCCGGTGATTGCCTGCGGGGGCTGCGGAAAACCTGAAGATGCTGTAAAACTATTAGCAACTGCGGATGTTTCTGCGATTTGTTGTGCATCAGTGTTTCATTATAATATTTGTCCTATCCCTGTATTAAAGGATCATTTGGCCAGCCAGGGGGTAGCAGTTAGCAAGCGGGATGGGGTGGGGCATGAGTTTAGTCGTCGTTGATTATGGTTTATGTAATATCATGAGCGTCTGCAACGCTTTTAATCATTTAGGGGTAAAGGTGAAGGTTAGTGCTAATCCCCGTGACTTGCAGGAGGCGGACCGGGCGGTATTGCCGGGGGTGGGCGCTTTTGCAGATGGGATGAAGGGATTGGCGGCCAATGGATTGATTGAAGGCATTCATGATTTTGTCCGCCGGGGCAGGCCTTTGTTGGGGATTTGTTTGGGGATGCAGATGCTGATGGACCAAAGCCATGAGTTTGGCCTGCACCAAGGATTGGGGTTGATTCCCGGCGAGGTAAAGCCCTTATCCGCGCGTTTAAAGGAAGCCGGTCTTCAATTAAAGGTCCCGCATATCGGGTGGAATGAAATCAGGCCTTTGGAAACTTCCTGGGAAGGATCGATTTTAGGTGCCACGCCGGTCAATACGCCGGTGTATTTTGTACATTCTTTTTATGTCGACCCTTTGGATAAGTCCCATACCTTAGCGGTGACTCCTTATGGGGATATTGAATTCTCGTCGGTAATTGCTAAGGATAATGTGGTGGGCTGCCAATTTCATCCGGAGAAAAGTGCTGCGGGTGGCTTGAAAATCTTGTAACAATTTATTCATTGGAAATAAAGGAACACGCATGAGTGCATTAGAAGCCTGGTATGGATTACCTAAGGAAGTTAAGTTTTGCAAGATTTGCTGCATTACCAATCAGCGCCCTTGTTCTGTTAATGAGTATGAGCACACCCGGGAGTCATTAAAAAAAACCATCTATCTTAATGAAGAAGGTATTTGCGCCGCGTGTTTAAACAAGCAAAAACAGCACCAGGACATTGATTGGGCCGCGCGTGAAAAAGAATTGCATGAAATCTGCGCGCGTTTCCGCAAGAATGACGGGTCCTATGACTGTATTGTGCCCGGTAGCGGGGGCAAGGACAGTGTCTACGCGTCGTGGTTATTGAAATATAAGTACAAGATGAATCCCTTGACCGTGACCTGGTCCCCGCATCTGTATACGGAGGTGGGCTGGAAGAATTTTCAGCAATGGATTCACAAGGGCGGCTTTGATAATTATTTGTTTACGCCCAATGGCCGGGCGCACCGGCTGATCACGCGTTTGGCCGTCGAGAACTTACTGCATCCCTTTCAACCCTTTATCTTAGGCCAAAAAACCTTTGTGACTAAGATGTGTGCCTTGTTTAATATCCCCCTGGCTTTTTATGGTGAAATGCCCGGTGAGTATGGAACTTCAGCAGGGCCCTCTTCACAGGCGGCGGAGAAAAAATTTGGTGCGTCAGCCGGATCCGGTTTTAGCACTGATATGTATGGGGGTAAGAGTGTTAATGAATTGTGTTTAGGCGGCATGGCCGTTAAGGATATCATCAGCCAGCATGGGGTGAGCTTGAATGATCTCTTGCCCTACCTGCCTTTGGATCCCAACATCGCTCGCGATAAGAAAATCGAGGTGTATTTCACCGGTTATTTTGAAAAATGGGACCCGCAGGAATGTTATTATTTTGCCGTCGATAAGATTGGTTTTGAAGTTAATCCGGTGCGCACAGAGGGGACATATTCCAAATACAATAGCTTGGATGACAAGGTTGACGGGTTCTTTTATTACACCTCGCATATTAAATTCGGAATGGGCCGTGCCATGCAGGATGCCGCCCAGGAAGTGCGCAATAAAAAGATCACCACGGATGAAGCCAAGACTTTGATCAAGAAATTCGACGGGGAATTCCCCAAGCGTTATTATGCGGAATTCTTAGATTATATCGGGATGAGCGATGAGCAGTTTAGGGAACGTTGTGATTCCTTCCGTTCTCCACATTTATGGGCCAAGGTGGGTGGTGAGTGGAAATTAAGGCATACGGTCAATAAGGACGGGGTAGATGATTAAAACTATTCCCTTATCAGTGCCGCATTTGCAGGGCAATGAATGGCGCTATGTCAAGGATTGCTTAGACGGCGGCTGGGTCTCGTCCGTCGGTAACTATGTGACAAAATTTGAAGCGGCCTTAGGCGAACGTGTGGGGGGCCATGCGGTGGCCTGTGTCAACGGCACCGGTGCCCTGCATATGGCCTATCATGCCTTAGGGATTGGCGCGGGGGATGAAGTGATTATGCCAGCCTTAAGTTTTGTGGCCCCGGCTAATGCGGTCCGTTACGTGGGGGCTTATCCGGTTTTTGTGGACGTGGATGAACGTTATTGGCAGATGGACCCTGGGCAAGTGGAAGATTTTTTGTTGCATCAATGCCGTTATGTGAGGGGACAATTAATTAATAAGAATACCCGGCGGGTGGTAAAGGCGATTACCGTCGTGCATTTGTTGGGGCAGTCTGCCCCGATCAAGGCCTTGATGGTATTGGCGAAACGTTTTTCATTAATAGTGGTTGAAGATGTGGCGGAAGCGGTGGGGGTTTATGGCAATGGGAAACCTTTGGGTTCCTGGGGTGATGCCGGTTGTTTTAGTTTTAATGGCAATAAAATCATCACCTGCGGCGGCGGGGGCATGGTGGTTACCCGTCGGCAGGCCTTGGCCAAACGGATTCATTATCTGACTACCCAGGCTAAGGATGATGAATTAGAGTACATTCATCATGAGATCGGGTATAATTACCGTCTAACCAATGTGCAGGCCGCTATTGGATTGGCGCAGCTGGAACAATTAGACGCATTTATTAAAGATAAGCAAAACATTGCACGGCGTTATGATCAGGCCTTGGCTGATGTGCCGGGTTTTATCTTGCCGCAAGCAGGGTCGTGGTCAAAAGGCTATTGGTGGCTTTACACTATCAAGGTTGATGCGCTCAAATACGGGGCAAGCAGCAGGCAGTTATTAAAGCGGTTGGCTCAAGCCGGTATACAGGCCAGGC
>CAYNTZ010000186.1:0-3351 GCA_964400365.1 uncultured Planctomycetales bacterium
GCTGAATTAATTTCCAGACTGGACATTTCTGCCCTCTGTGGAATCAGCGCTGATAGGCCTTTTCCAAGAACTTTATTTTCCATTCTGAATTCTCCTTAATCAAAAAAAACATATCTTATTTAATTTCAATTACTTATGGATGTGTTTATAGACAACACTTCTTGGGCAAGTTCTTTATATTTAATGGCCCCAACCGATGTCGCATCATAGTGATTGATGGGCTTACCAAAACTCGGAGCTTCACTTAAACGAATATTGCGAGGAATAACCGCCGTATAAACCTTATTTTTAAAATAATTCTTAATTTCATTGATTACTTCGCTGGTTAAATTGGTACGAAAATCAGCCATGGTCATCAAAACGCCCTCAATATGTAAATCCGCATTAAGGCCATCCTTGACCAAATTAATGGTATTTAACAGCTGAGACACCCCCTCCAGCGCATAGAACTCGCATTGAATAGGGATAAGGATCGACTGAGCAGCCACTAGAGCATTGAGCGTCAATAGCCCTAAGGATGGCGGAGAATCAATAAAAATAAAGTCGTAATTGCCCCGAATAGCTTCCAGCGCCTTCTTAAGGCGCGTTTCACGAGACAAAACACCGACGAGCTCTATCTCTGCGCCAGTTAAATTAATATTACACGGAATGATATCTAAATTAAGGAAATTTGTTTTTAAAACTGCGTCCGCACCGCTGCCGCGATGGGTTAGGACATCATAAACCGTTAACTTCGTTTCATTTTTATTAATCCCAACCCCACTGGTGGCATTTCCCTGGGGATCCATATCAACAATAAGCACACGCTTACCTACAGCAGCCAACGCCGCCGCAAGATTAACCGTTGTGGTTGTTTTGCCTGTCCCGCCCTTTTGATTACAAACCGCTATTATCTTTGCCATAGAATCACCCGATGTTTCACGTGAAACATTACTTCTTCATCGCCACCTTAATCTTAGCCAAGGCTGCACCTCTCATACCAAAAAGACCACGCTTTTCCTCACAAACAACCTTAATTTCCATTCTGTCCTTAGCAACACCCGTGGATTGGACAGCCTTTTCAATAGCCTCTTCAACCGTAGATCCTTCAAATTCTATATAATTTCCATTTAAAATCATAATTTCCATTCTGACAACAAGCCAATATTAATTAATTTCCAGTCTGGAAATTTACTTCTTTGTTGGCATCTTTGACATTTTATATTGTGTTAGCGCTGACAACAAATAAAAGATAGTAAAATACAATGAAAGGCTGCTAGCAAACTTATAAAAGATAAACGCTATGAATACAGGAAAGAAATATAGCATCATCTTCTGCTGCATTGCCTGGGTTTCATCGGCAATAACCATGCTTTTTGCTGAGATTTTTTGTTGGAAAAACATAACAATACCCATCAAAAATGGCAATATGTTAAAATCGCTACCTAGAAACGGAATTGTAAATGGCAAACCAAAAAGCTTATCTGCCTGGGAAAGATCCTTAATCCACAGAAAGCCTTTATCTTGAAAATACGACGCACGCCACAAAACCTGATAAATGGCCATAAAGAAAGGCATTTGTAAAATAAAGGGCAAGCACCCCCCCAAAGGATTAATCTTTTCTCTTTTGTAAATCTCCATCGTCTCAGCATTCAGTTTTTGGGGATCCCCCTTATAGCGCTCTCTTAATGCTAATAGCTTAGGCTGAACTTCTTGCATCTTACGCATAGACATCATGCTTTTAATCGTCAACGGATAGGTCATGCCGTAAATAATAAGGCTTATAAGAACAATTGAAATCCCCCAGCTTTTAATAATGCCTTGAATAAAAGGTATTGTATGATAAATAGCTTGGGCCACCCATTCAATCGGTGCAAAACTGCTAAATGCTACCACATTTTCTATGCCCTTGCCAAGCTTAGCAATCGCCCTAATATCTTGCGCCCCTATATACAGGGAAAAATCAAAGGTTGCAGTCTGCCCTGCCCCTATTGTTCCTTCTTTAGGGCTAATGAATATGTTTAGCTTCTTTTCTGTAACTGTCTTGATATCAATACTTTTCGTTTCAAATTCAGGTTTCACAACAACGGCATTATAATGCTCCCTAAAACCAACCCACTTAATAGCGGCAAATTCACTCTTAGACTCCTTAGGCTCAAATTTAAACGCATTGCCCTTACGAACTACCTTCTTACCATTATCATATGAATACTCATCCAACATTGTTTCACGATTATTAGAAATGTCCATTCTGCCGGAATCAATTCCAATGGCCTTAAAAGCAAAATTATTCAGAATGGAAGATTCTGTCGTGTTTTTAATTTCCATTCTGACCTTTATTAAACCATTTTCCATCATTTCATAGTTTTTACGAATTTCTACATTTGAATCGTTGTATTCATAGATTAATTTAGTGCCCGTAGAAGAGGCAATGCTAAATTTCTTTTGCTCGTACCCCTCAATATCAAATATATCAATAACGGGCAAAACATGTTTACGCGGGGCAACCAGTGCTTTGTGGAGCGAACCACCCACATTTGAGAAATAAGCTTCGGTATTTGGGGATGATATTTTCAACAAACTACTAGAATCAACGGTCTTTGTGGTTTTGTCAATATCTGTGGTTTTTGCTGCTGTAGTTGCTTTTGTAGGAATATTTTGCTCTGCTGGTGACGTAGGCCTTGCTGCCTGTGCTGCTCTTAAGGCTTCGGCCCTCTTGGGCGCAACAAAAATCGTTTCATATCCAAATAATACGCTTACTGAAAGAACAATCGCTAATAGGGTGTTTTTTTCCATTAAATTTACCTTGGGTTATTATCTTACGGGGTCATAGCCGCCAGCGGATAGAGGGTTACAGCGCACAATGCGCCGCAAGGCCATCCAGGAACCCTTGCAGGAACCATGAACAGTAATGGCCTCGACGGCATAATGTGAACATGAAGGATAAAAACGACAGGTTCTTATATGCAACAAACGGCCTAAAAGTTGATACGCTTTAATGAGAACGACAAGTCCTTTTGCGATCATCTTAAAAAGCCTTGATTGGCTTATAATTTTAAGGAATAAGCTTAGCACGGCCCTTAGCGCGGCGACGGCTTAAAACCTTTTGGCCGTCTGCGGTGGACATGCGTTTGCGAAACCCGTGTTTTTTGACTCCAACAATATTAGTTGGTGTTTTTAAATGCTTTTTCATAATGGCGAAATTATAGCATAGGCTTCCTTGAAGTCAAGTGAAATAGGAATAAAGCTTTAATTAATTCAATGGTTTATAGAAAATTCATCCATTGAAACGAAAAAAAGCATTGAAATGGCAAATTGCTTTGTTATAATGCCATCCACAGCTGTGGATAACTTGTGTTTAACCTCGCCGAG
>CAYNTZ010000187.1:0-3351 GCA_964400365.1 uncultured Planctomycetales bacterium
AACCATAATGAAAACACAAGCAAGGGGAGCCAGCCAGCAGTCTTTAATAAAGCCTCTATGCCTACCTTAGCTTTTGTAAATTCTTCCTTGTTGCTGGCCACAAATACCCGCTCAGCCGGCACCTTGGCCAAGATAACAGCAATTTCTTTAGGTAAATTACCTAAACGCTTTTCTATTTCTTCGCCGGAGACACTATGCTTAGGATCCCTTAAGACTAAGCGCTGCGCAACCAAACTATAGGCCTCATTAACATTCTTGCTTGGAATAAGACCAACCATGATATGTTCTGCATCCGGCATTTCTTTTAGAATCTTATCGATGGATAAGCTGGCTCCAATGACCTCGATGATAATAACCTTTCCATCTTGGCTTAAAGCCACACGTAAATCATCCACATGAACCCCATAACGTTTGCCATAAATGCCGCGGGCAAAAAGCATCGCCCCTTTCCATAAGCTTATCGCAAACCCTAAGGGGCTCATGAACCGGTGATTGATGTGATGCCCCTCATCGCGTTGTTCACGGTTACGTGTCGTTGCCGTTGGAAGCACATGGAACGTTTTAGGGTACTGCGCTAACAACCAATCAATGGTGCCTGTTTTTCCACTGGCGGTCGTACCTAAAATACTAAAGACCCGTAATTGCTGCCCTTCCTTCATCAGAGAACGAATATTGTTTAAGGCGAAATCCCGTCGAACATCAGCACGCAAATTCTGGACTAATAAAAACATACCAAAAGCAAGCGCCGCTACAGTAGTAAACCCAAATATCCACAATAAGGCAGGCAAGGCCAGGATATGCACGCCAGTGTCAGCACTCACCTGCTCATCATGACGGCCCATGGCTTGGTTATATGCAATCTCATAAGCCTTATCACGTCCACCTTCAGACCAATCAGGGTTAAATTTGCGCAACTCTTTAAGCATCTGCGCATAACGTGGTTTGTCGTGGACATAGATTTGTGCGAATGCCCAAACAGCTGCTAAGATTTCATGGCTCGACGCGCGGCGCTGGGCTTCATAGGCCTCGCCTGCGTCAATTTCATAGCCAGCCACCGGCTTAATGGATGTCCCGCCCATTTCATAAAAATCATTCAACCCGCCACGGGCGGTCACCAACATCATCGTCAACAACAAAGCTAATTCTTGGTTGGCCAATCCGCCCGGCTCATCCATCGACGGCATAAAGCCTAATACGCCGCCCGCACCTAATTGTTTGGCTAAGGCTGAATCAAATTTATTAATAAACCTGAAGTTGTCGCGGAATCGTTGCGTCGATTTCGCTTTTTCTAAGAAAGCATGGACTTGCGGGGCATACACCGCATATTTACCCAAATCAATATCTGCCAAAAGGGGCACATTAAGTACGGCATTAAACCTGTCTGTATACCCACGGGCAATCAACACTTGCTCAAGTTCAGCAGTCTTCTTCTTAATATCATCCGGCCTAGTTCCAGCAAATAAAGTCTTTAACTGGACTGCATCAACAATCCCTGCCAACTCGCGCAAGCGGCGTTCTTGCTCTGCGCCAATGCCATCACCGGCATTGCCTTGGAAAATAAACTGCACCCGCGCACCCTTACCATCTAAATCAAGCCCCAACAAACGCTCAATCATCATTTCGCCGTTTTCAAGAACGGTAAAGAGGATGTTAAAGCCTTTTTGCTTAACAATGCGGGTCACGCCCACCATGGTCATGTGGTTTGGATTAACCGTATCCAAGCCTAATTTGACCTGCAGCGCCTTCTTGCTGTTTTCCTTCCAAATCACTTCATCATCGCCGATCGTACCGCTAAAACCATCCTTAGTTAAAGCCTCTAAATATTCAGCCGCATGCTTCTTCTTGCGGATACCATTAAAGATAGGGATTAACTTTAATTGGTAATAACTTAATACACCGGCTAAGCCATACCCGCGCTTCACCGTCAAGGCTTCTTGTAAATTGCCACGGCTGACAAAGGCAACTTTATCCGCGAAAATGATCGCCCCCTTCATTAAGTTATGGCGGCCTTCCACATTCCCGCCGCTATGCGTAGACCAGAACTCCATGCCATTCACATCGCCCACCTCTTGCAAGCGCGGGTGTAAATGCGTCAACTTGAATAATTCAACCCGGATATGATCAGCATCCAAACGATAATAATTATGCATGCCGTCATTAAAGAAACGGTGTGGCTTTAGCACGCCAGTACTGACTAAAAATTCCGCAAAACCTTTACGTGCATTTAAATCCATAAACCCAGGGAATACGCCTTGATATTCCAAGTTGTGATTGGTAAAGAAGGACCTGCTCTTTAATTGCGGATAGAGTTCTTTTAGCATCACAGCGCCTAAAGCAGTTTGCCAATCGTTGAAATGATAACTATCAAACTCAAGGCCTAAGAGGATCTGTAGTTCAATAGCGGCACGCGGCAGGACAATCGCTTCAATATATCCGCCCAAGGAATCCGGATTAGGTGTTTTATAAAGGTCAACAAAGATATATTCATGCGCATCATATAAAAGGAAGACCGGCACGCCTTCTTGTTCAACCAGGACAACCTGCAAATCATAACGGCCTGTGCCTAAGGGCACGCTTACGTTCATTAAAATCTTGCCGTCAAAAGCTTCGACGAACTTAGCTAACGTGCCATAATCATTCTTCACATCAGCGCTAAATAACGGCTTAACCACAAAGGTCGCCAACCCTAAATTAGCTAAAGCCACCGGCACATCGCCCATATAGACCGCCTGCCCGCCGCCGGCACCTGATTTCTGGGTTAATTTCCTGCCCGCCTTATTATGAAGCGGCATTTCCATGGCAACATAGGCAATAGCCGGCTTGCCCTTGCTTCTGGCATCAAAGACACGCTTCTTTAATTGCAGGCGTACTGTCTGGGAAACAAGCAGAGGCGAGCTAATATCCGGACGCATGCCATGCACGGCATAATTAACAGATACTAAATATTCTAAGGATTGGGCCGCTGCTGTATTAGGGGCATATTCACGGATTAATGCTTCATCAATGGCAGCGCCATTGTTTAGGTCTAAAAGATGGGCAATTTCATGGCGCAGGATGGAGACTAATAACTTCTGCAAATGATCGAGGTACAATTTCTGCTCAGAGGCTGATAAATCTGGCGGAGCGCGCAAGGCCCAAAGGTTTAAATAAATTGAGCCGTTTTCAACATAGGCAATAGGGCCTGACCTACCGTGAAGGACAACAGTATACGCATGCTCAGCCATTGCTGAGAGTTGAGTGTCGGTTGCCATGTCAATCACCACATTAACAGCTTCCTGTAAACGCTCAATATCACGGCTGATGTCTTTATTCCTACTGACTAATGCCCGGCGCATCCCTGCATTAATATGA
>CAYNTZ010000188.1:0-3304 GCA_964400365.1 uncultured Planctomycetales bacterium
GCACGCATTATTTTTTAGCGTCACATGATTACCGACGATAGCACCCTTTTCAATAAAGCACCCGTCCGCCACATTGCAATGCGCCCCAACAACGGCACCGGCCTGCACATTGGCATTAGCCCACACGCGCGTCCCTTCGCCAATTCTAGCATCAGGGGAAACTAAGGCTTTCTCATGCTTGAAGAAACTCATAGCTTCACCAATTCACCTTTACGGTTCATGGATTCTTGAATAGCGGCTAAGGTCTTGACTACATCAGCGGCACGCTTGGCATCAGCCAAAAGCGGTTCTTGCTTATTAATGATACAATCCAAAAAATATTGGGCCTGCGCCTTTAAAGGCTCATTGAAACCAATCTTAGGGATCATAATCCCTCCCTCGCGCGAGAGCAGTTGAAATTCACCGTAGGTTTCATAATAAATATTGGTTTTCTCGACGTGCTTATCATAAAGCTTAATCGGCCCCTCGGCATCCAAGTCATCCCAAGCCACCATCTTCTTATCCCCCACCACCGTCAATTGGCGCACCTTCTTAGGGTCAAGCCAGGACACATGCACGTTGGCCATGATATTATTAGGGTAATCAAGGGTGGCAAAGGCTAAATCTTCCAGATTACCGCCTAAGCATTTATGCCCACGGGCAGACACCGATATGGGGCAACTATCAAAAAGAAAATTAAAAATGGAAATATCATGCGGGGCTAAATCCCAAAGGGCATTGACGTCATAACGGAAAGGCCCCAGGTTGGTGCGCTCAGAATGCGCATAATGGATCTTGCCTAGGTCATCGGATTTAATGTACTCGCGTAATTTAACCACGCCTTGATTAAAGACAAAAATATGGCCGACCATCAAAACCCGCTGCTTGGCCTTGGCTAATTCACCTAAACTTAAACATTCTTCCGGCTTTAAGGCTAAGGGTTTCTCGCAAAGCACGTGTTTTCCCGCCGACAAAGCTTCTTGGGTAACCTTGACGTGAAACTGAGTTGGCACCGCGACCACGACCCCATCAATCGCCGGATTATTTAAAATATCCTGGTAATTCTTAGTCGTCTGTATATTAGGGTAAAGATTCTTAATGGACGCCAAGCGCTTTTCGTCTAAGTCTGCGCACATCAGGACTTGAGAACCGGCGGATTGATTAAAAATACGGATATGATTAGGGCCCCAATGGCCGCAACCGATAACACCAATAGAAATCAAAGAAAAGCTCCTCTATCAACGGGATTAAATTTTTATCCATTATACTTAAGCGTTCTCATGTCCCCAAGTCTTATCTTTTCGATTTATACATGCGTGAATTTAAAAAGATGGTGGGTATATTGCTTCACGTCCCTCCCCCAGCCCCCTATACAAGGTCTTGCGGGAACAGCTCTGAAAAATAGCACGCAAGACCTTATGGAAAGGGTCCTTATCAGCAACATACCCACCACCTTTTTAAATATACGTGTTGCCAAAAAGCAATATTTTAGGCTAGAATGCACACTAATTATGCAACAACTTCGATTTACTCTCTTAATTATTATCGCCTTAGTAGCCGCGTTTAACCTTGGTCAAACAAGTTTAATTGCCTTACAGCACTCACAAGATCGCACCACCGTCCCCTTGCATAGCCTTGGCGCGCAATTTGAAGGGTTAAAAGATGTATTTAACGGTGTGCGTTATGCGGGTTATTACACCGATAAGAATTTGGATATCCCCCTAGCAGTGGCCCAATTTGAGCAGGCCCAATATGCGCTGGCACCGACGGTATTAATGCTTAATAAGACCGATTACCCGCTGGTGATCCTAGACTGCACCAGCCCTGATATTGCCATTGCGAAGGGTAAAGAATTAGGACTCATCCCCTTAAAAGCAGCTAATGGCATTATCCTAGCTTCAAACCCTAAAGCGACTCAACCATGATCTATCTGTTAGGATTACTCATTGCCTTTGCCTTAGGATTCTTAGCTTTACGGCTCTGCCACGCTCAAGGCGTTAATCCTTTTTTACGTGGGGCTTGGGGTTTGGCCTTAGGTCTTGGGCTTTTAGGGCATAGCACCTTTTATACGCATCTGCTCCTAGGCCAATTTAACCGTTGGCTGCCCATTATCCTTATTTGTGCCGGACTGATTTGGGCTTTCATGCTCAATAAAAAACATCCCTTTAAGAAAACTTCATTTAAATTATCTTTAACCGATGGCCTAGGTCTGGTTCTTCTAGTCTTATTGAGCATTCCTCTAATCATGGAAGCCAATTACTACCCACAAGGCGGTTGGGATGCGTGGTCTTGCTGGAACTTAAAAGCTAAATTCATTTTTCTAGGTCAAGATAACTGGAAAGACCTCTTTGACCCTATGTTATGGCGTAGTAATACGCATTATCCCCTACTATTGCCGCTGATTAACGTGTGGTTCTGGGATCTTTTAGGAGAAGCTCACCAATATGTACCCATGCTTAATTCCGTCGTGCTGACCTTAACCTGCGCGGCTATCCTTTATTGGACCTTGTTGGAATTAACCAAACAACAATTACTCGCCACCGGCATAACGGCCTTAGCCTTTAGCCTCTCCTTCTTTATGACCTTAAGCATCAGCCAATATAGCGATATATTATTAGGGCTTTATTTACTCGCCGCTATTAGTTGTCTCCTAGTCGCACAAGAAAAAAATATGCCGCAACTCAAGCTGCTCGCCGCTGTCTTTTGCGGCTTATTAAGCTTCACCAAAACCGAAGGTGCGGTAGCTGCTGGCATCCTGCTCATTGTTTATTGGGGAAGGGAATATCTTAAAACACGTAGCATCAAGAACTTACTGCCCTGGGGGAAATATTTTTTCCTGGCCGCCTTACCAACCATCCTATTTACACTTTGCTTCGCGCCTAAGAATGAAGCCTTTATCAACGGCCTCTTATCGACAGAAAAACCCGCTGACTGGACGCGCCTGCAAATTATTGCCGTTTATCCGTGGTTTGAATTTATTAGCAATAAATGGAATGGCTTGTGGATTATTGCCTTGGCTGGAATCATTGCGGCGGGTCGAAAGGCCTGGGATAAGAAACTAAATTGGATTCCCTTCATCCTGGGCGGTTATCTTACGGTCGTCTTCGCCTATTACTTCCTCAACACGTTCTTCCCCATCGCCTGGTGGATGCAAACCACACTCTCGCGCATCCTCTACGCCATTATCCCGACCTTGTTCTTATGGATTGGGGTTTCTCTATCAACCCTAGGCAATAAAAAACCCGTTGCTAAATGATTCTAGCAACGGGCAAATTATAGGAAAATGGTGCCTGGCACCATTTTTTCATTCTTATTTCTTTTTACG
>CAYNTZ010000189.1:0-3300 GCA_964400365.1 uncultured Planctomycetales bacterium
TAAAAACATCATCAGTAACGTTCAACGCTTCTTTAACCGCGATCATATTTGCCGAACCGCCTGTCCATGAACCCGTCAAGGCTCCAAAACCTACGGCAAATTTAGCGCCAATCACACCTTTAACTGCCGCAAAGCCCGCCACCATCCCTACCATCACCCCAAACATGCCTCCAAAGAACACCGTTAAGGCCACCGGCCCTAAATGCAGGATGGAACGCACGTCGATGGTAATTAACATTAAGAATAATGCAGCAGGCAATAAGATATCAATGGCCTGCTGGTAAACAGCATTGCCCCGCTCGATCACGCCGGTATTAGCTAAAACCATGCCCGTCACAAAAAGCCAGCAAATCACTGGGACAATATTAAAAAACTTTTCAAACAACTTAACATTGCTAATTCTTAACCAGAAAATCTCAACGACTAAAAGTAGGATAAGAATATGGATAGCGTTATTGATCACAATAAACCTCGTAGGTTAGCTAGTAGTTTCCGCCGCTCAAACCTACGAGGTTTGTATGGCGATCCCAATACCTGCCTTGGCCTTACTCAAATCATAAATGCCGTTACTACTCAAGTAAGGATTACTTTTAACAGCACCCTTGATGAAAAATGGGGTGTCCAGGTCAATGTAATCGAAACAGTCAAGGCCCGCAGCTAGATGCGCGGATGCTGTCATCGCTAGATTACTTTCCATCATACCGCCGATCATCAATTTTATATTGTTCGCCTTAGCCCAGCGGGCGATGCACACAGCGTGCACGATGCCGGTCTTCATTAATTTAATATTGATCGCCCCAGCAGATCTGTCCTTAATGATGCGGAGGGTATCGTTGATGCTCGAGGCGCTTTCGTCAGCACAGACGCAGACCTTGGTCGAACGCGTCACTTGACGTAAACCTTCCCAATCACCTTTAGGAACAGGTTGTTCGATTAGATCCGGCACCACGCGTGCTCGGCCCAACTCTTTTAAAAAACTTAAGGTCTGTTTCGCGTTAAAACCCTGATTGGCATCGAGAACTAGTTGAGATTTCTTAACAAGTCGACTAATCGTCAGCACCCGCTTCACATCTAGGTCAAAATCCTTACCTATCTTGATCTTAAACGCACGAAATCCTTGCGCGTAAAATTCTTTTGTCTTCGTTACGGTTTCATCGAGCGACCCGACGACAATGGTAATATCACTGTGCAATTGTTTAGGTCTATCCGTCCACAAACGCCACAAGGGCATCTTAAGCGATCGCGTCAACGCATCAAATAAGGCAATCTCGACGGCAGCCAAGGCTGATTTATTATTACTCAAACGCTCATGCAATAAACCACTAATGGCCATGTAATCGCCCGCCTGACGGCCAATTAACCACTGACCAACGGCGTTTAAATTCTTCTGTGTCTGCCCAATAGTCTCACCAGTGATATGGGTGGCTACCGCTGCTTCCCCATAACCTTTAATACCATTGGCTAACTCGAGAATAAAAAGGACATTATCGAGACTGTTATGCTGACCAACAGCAATACGGAAGGGTTGGATTAATTGCGCCTTCAACGCAGCTACCTTGTAACTCTTAATAGTAAAATTATTATTCATTAATTTTAAGGCTCACCATCTTAGTCAGGCGTTTTAACAAGGAACCTTTGCGGGAACCTTCCCCCAGGAATAAGTCAGACACAACGACACGGTTAAGTGGATAGGTGATTTCCTTATCCCCCACCATTTGTTTATACCCGGAGGTTTCATGGATGGCATAGGGAATTCCATCGATAGATCCTAAATAAAGCATGATATGCCCCTTCATCGGAAGGATGGTCATCGCCCCTTGAACCTGACTTAAACTTTCTAATTTGTACTCACGGGTAGACTTATCATCAAAATTAACCGCCTCTCCCACCTGAGCTTGTTCAAACGAATTGCGCGGCAGCAAAATCCCCACTGTTGCATAAACCATCTGTAAAAATCTGGAGCAATCCTGTTCACCTTTCATGTCCCCCCAACCATAAGGTTGATTTAACATGGCAAAAGCCTGGGTATAAATATTACGCGCCGTATAAGGCAAGAATCCCGGATGGATATCCGCTTCATTCATGAAGGCCTCCTTTAACAGCAACTTGCCTTCCTTATCCTTAGCCGGAATGGTTACCCTTACCTTACCCTCGTCGATGCCAGCCAATGGCAAATGCATGCCCATGCGCACAAATCCCTTAAAGTCCGTCATGGCTTCATTTAGAAAAATATCGGCCTTAGGACGAATCACCAAGGCAATATTCTCACGACCTGCAAAAAGCTTAACTTCACTAACCTCTCCTAAGGCGATATCTTCCGCCTTCACCCACCCGTTAGAAATGTCATTTAAGACATAAAACCATTTCTTATCTGCCGAAGCATGCACCACAGCCACGGGAGTCCCCATATCAAGTGCACTATTTTGCACCTCATCAAAATCAACATCATCCTTCTGTGCATAAAGCGGCATATCCGTTGGCAACAAGCGCTGATTGGTTAGTCGCAACACCACCCCATAACGCGGCACCACCCCCATCACCACCCCACTTAGATGCATATTACGCTTAATCTTCTCTAGAAAATCCTTATCATCCCGAACACCGTCTGCCGTGTAGTAGCCCTTATCGATAAACCCAGCCAATTCCTTTTCTAAATCAGCCAATAATGTTTCCGTCTTTAAATCTTGAGTAATGCTAAAAATATCCTTAGTTAATTTCAACTCTTCCTGAATGGCTAGATTAAATTTATCAATGCCTTGAGCAGTCGTCACCACGGCATCCGGCGAGGGGTGATGTTTAATCCAAAAGCCTGGGGATTTTAACTGAATTGACTCTTGTGATAAGTTCCCTTCTGCATTTACTAAGCCACTCAATAAAATAATTAACAGTGCGCTTAGAGCAATAGTCCCTTTGCTTTTAAACATGACTTATATCTCCTGCCAATTGATTAATGAGCTCCCCCCAAAGGGATTTGCTAAATTTAATAAGTTTTCGTCGTAATGAATCCCGCCATTATTAGCTTGATCAACAGAGCCCCCCACCACCGCCCCATAAAACCCAGCATTATTGCTAATTTGTATTGGTGCTTCTGGAGCATAAATTGCACCAAAGAAATTTCCATTATTTTCAATGGTGATCGGCTGCGTCGAGGCGCTATAAACAAGCAGTTTAGACGGATTAAGCGATGCATTATTAACCACAGCATTATTATCAAATTCGAGAGAGCCGTTAATATAAATCGTCAAACTTGATCCACTGGGTATATTAAGCGTAATACCATTCCCTGTAGTCAATGACGTT
>CAYNTZ010000190.1:0-3248 GCA_964400365.1 uncultured Planctomycetales bacterium
AATAATCAGGTTTGGGAAAAAGCGCAGGAAGGGGCATATCTTTTAGGGGTTAATGCTTTAGATGGGATTACTAATTTTAAGAAACGATTTCCTGTGGATTTAAGAGATTTGCAACGATCTGCACCAGTGTTAAATGTATTGCAAGTGTCTTCTAAGTGGAATCCTCCTTCAACTGGGCATGTGATAGGGTTAGATTTATTAGCGCCAGCAATAGCTGGTGTTGATGTAGTTTTTGATAATGTTTCAGTAAAAGATAATAGAAAGCCAACGGTTCAGATTAGTTTTCCTGCGAGAATGAAATTTACTAAGGATACGGTACGAATGCATTTTGGAGAACAAGTGCAAGTTTTGTCAGATGATGCTCTTGAGCAATGGAATGGTGAAGAGATTGCGGCAAAATATGTGGAAGTTATTAATTCTAAGTTGATTTCTCCGAGTGATGAGCCCTATGTTTATGCTGCGGGGGATGATCATTTTTTTGTTTGGGCGCAAGATAAAACCAAGAGTTTTCGTCAGGTAAAATGGGAAATTATTAATAATAAAAATAGAGATTATTATAATTTCTATGCCTATTTGAATTGGCGAGTTATGCAAGAGTTGATAAGAAGGCAATATCAGGGGAAGCAAACTGCGTTATTTTTTGATTTAAAATCGACATTGGAAGATGAAAAGAAGCGTTCAGAGCAAAATGCTATTGATGTTATAGGGAGCATAGATAAAGAACCTATTGAAGATATAAAAAAACGCGCTTTGGAATTGTTAGGCGGGTTTGGGATTGTTCCGAAGGAGGGAGACACTAGAGAATCTTTAAGAAAGAAAATTGAGGATGCGGCCGATAAAGAAGCATTGCGTCTCGTAATAGATGGAACAACGATCCTGTATTTGCGTAAGGAGAAAGATTTGGATTATAATATGATGCTTAGAAATGAAGTTGTTCAGAAGCTTTTATCTGCGCAAACAGCGGAAGAGTTTCAAGGGGTTGTGAATAATGCTCCTATTCTTCCTCAATTAGATACTGTTGGTAAATTATATTTGATTCGTAAGTCATACCCAATGGTTAATTTGGTAATGTTGCGTACTGTAAGGCCCGATGACTATAGAGAGGACCCTTTAAGGGATGAGCTGATTGAACGAGAAGGTTTTCCTGTATTAGATGTAGAGCTTTTTACCGTAAGTGTCCGAGCTACAGATACAAGAAATGGTGTCAGGGAGGTGGTTGTGGATAATGTCTTTGATTATAATAAATTTGGAGGAGTTACTAAAGACGTAGTTGTCGACACGTTTAATAATGATGGCTTATTACATTTAATTTTAAGGCAAGATGGGGTTGAAACACCAATGGCTATTGAAGCAATGTATCCACCAGATATATTGATTGAAAGAAAGCGAAGAGAGCAATTAAGAACTAAATTAAGAAAAGATTTAGAAGGTGTTTTTGAAAAAGAAGCAATAGAAATTGAACCAGATGATGTTCAGTTGATTCCAGATGCTTTGGGGGGCGAAGGAGATACTGTTAGGATAAACAGTGGGTCTCAATTTGCTGTTTTAGGCATTACGAAACAAGGGAAAGAAATATTAAGGTTTAAATATAAGATAGCAAATGCTTTTAATGAAAAACAAGGGGGGTATCAAAATAGGCTGTCTGCGTTTTTTGAAGAAGAGGTTAATGGTGGGGAAATAAGTCAGGATAAATTAATAAAAGCTAGAGAATTTATACAAAATTATGTCCTTGAGTTGAACAATATTGATAGGGCTATGTCGATAACGCAGGGTAGGGATAATGTTCGCGGCGGTATCGACCTAAACGCCAAGAACCTTGATTTGCAATCTGAGGGTGACGGGGTGGTGGATATTCAGTTTGACCCTGCCATGATTGAGCAATTTAAAAAAGGTGATTTTACGGGGATTGTGCCGGTGATCATTAATGTGACCCCTATCCCCAATATCATGCCCTTTATCGGATTAAGGGAAGAGGATTTAGAGGCGAACAGGTTAGCAGCGGTGTAATTTATCGTCGATGCTTTATCGTATGAGGAGCCGTTGGAGTAATTCCAGCGGCTCCTTATTTTTAGCACTCCTTCAAATCTTCTGCTAAATTTCTTCTTGACAAAATAATTGGCGTTGGGTATATTAGCACTCCAATAGTTTTACTGCTAAATCTTAATGGTCATTGTTAAGGGTGACCTAAGGCATATTCAACCAATATAAACAGGAGGGACGTATGGCGATTCAACCATTAGGCGACCGCATTGTGGTCAAGGTCTTGGAGGCCAAGGAGGTCACCAAGGGCGGCATTCTTTTGCCGGAAACAGCTAAGGAAAAGCCTCAAGAAGCTAAGGTCATTGCAGTTGGCAAGGGGCGTTTGACAGATAATGGTCAAATTGTCGCGTTAGAGGTTAAGGTTGGCGACCGTGTCTTGTATGGCAAATACAGCGGCACTGAAATCACCACCACAGACGGTGAAGAATTACTGATTATGAAGGAAGAAGATATTTTAGCTATCGTAAAGTAAATTAGATTCCCGCTTTCGGGAATGACATTTTTTAAACAGGAGGATATATGGGAGCAAAGCAATTATTGTTTGATGATGAAGCACGCCGCAAGGTGTTAAAGGGTGTTGAAGCTTTAGCCCGCGCGGTTAAAGTGACCTTAGGTCCTAAAGGCCGTAATGTCGTTATTGACAAAAAGTTTGGCAGCCCCACGGTCACTAAAGACGGTGTTTCTGTTGCCAAGGAAATTGAACTGGAAGATCCTTTCGAAAACATGGGTGCCCAGATGGTCAAGGAAGTTGCTGAAAAGACCTCTGATATCGCAGGGGACGGGACAACCACCGCCACGGTCTTGGCTGAAGCTGTTTACCGTGAAGGTTTAAAGAACGTCACCGCTGGCGCCAACCCCATGGCTTTAAAGCGCGGCATTGACGTGGCTGTTGAGCGCATCGTCGCCCGCATCGAAAAGATCGCCAAGAAGGTTGATTTAAAGAACTCCAAGGAAGTCGAACAAGTTGCGTCCATCGCTGCTAATAACGACCCCATCATTGGTAAGAAGATTGCCGAAGCTTTTGAAGCCGTGGGCAAGGATGGCGTTATCACCGTCGAAGAATCAAAGACGGTCAACACTGAATTGAAGATTGTCGAAGGGATGCAATTCGACCAAGGTTATTTATCCCCATATTTCTCAACGGATATGGAAAAGATGATCTGCGAATTGGAAGATCCTTTTATCCTGCTTTATGAAAAGAAGATTTC
>CAYNTZ010000191.1:0-3208 GCA_964400365.1 uncultured Planctomycetales bacterium
AGCCAGCCTTTGGGCAAGTTCGTCAAATTGTCGCAATAATTGGTCGCTCATAATAAATCTTAAATTTCGTGTAGGCAGTATTGGTACACATTGTTCAGCCCAGAGATGCCCGTACAATCTTCTCTAATTTCAGAAGTAAACATTGAAGATTGTAATGGGACATCAAAGGGCATTCACAATGTGTACCAATACTGCCTTCAATTAAACGCTAAATCTGAAATGGGCGGCGTCGCCGTCTTGCATCTCGTAATCTTTTCCTTCGAGTGTAACAAGATTCTTTTCTTGTAACGCTTTATAGGAACCATATTTAGCTAGGTCATCGTACTTATAAATTTCCGCGCGGATAAAGCCGCGTTCGATATCGCTGTGGATTTTGCCAGCCGCCTTAATCGCCTTGGTGCCTTTATGAATGAGCCAAGCGTGCACTTCTTGAGGGCCTGCCGTAAAAAAGCAGGTTAGACCTAACAATTCTTTTCCAGCTTGAGCCAGACGCGCTAACCCCGGCGATGAAATGCCTGCGGCTTCATAATAAGCGGCACGTTCTTCCGCCGGCAGCTGCACAATTTCGGCTTCCATCTTGGTGCATAGCGTAATTAACGATGCACCTTCCTTAGCAGCACGGTCACGCAAGGGTTTCAACAGCGCTTCATCCGGTTCACCTTCGTCAGTATTAGCTACATATAACAACGGCTTGCCAGTGAGGAATTGAAATTCATCATATTCTTCACGCGCCAACCCTTGATTACGGGCAGGAACGCCGTTATTAAAACCGGCAATTAATTTAGTTAATAATTCAACGCGATCTTTAGCTGCTTGATCGCCGGATTTAGCCGCCTTCATCCATTTTTCCAAACCCTTTTGGGCTTGCTGGACATCAGCTAATAATAATTCAGTTTCAATGATTTCAGAAGCGCTTAAAGGGTTGAGCTCATTCATGACATTGACGACATTTTCATCCTTAAAACAGCGCACCACGTGGGCAATGGCATCGACGGAGCGGATATTTGCTAAGAATTTATTGCCTAACCCTTCACCTTGGGAAGCTCCAGCCACAATACCAGCAATATCCACAAAGCGAATACCGGCGGGAACTAGCTTTTGCGAACCCCATTCCTTGGCAAAAACTTCCATGCGCGGATCCGGCAGGGGAACAACGCCAATATTAGGCTCAATGGTGGTAAAGGGAAAATTTTCCGCTGCCGCTTGGGCACCGGTTAATGCATTAAAAAGAGAAGACTTGCCGACATTGGGCAAGCCCACAATACCGATTTCCATGTAAAACCTTTCTTAAACAGTATTTATATAAGTGGCTATGATAATGGCAAATCCAAAGATTGTCGATAGAAATCTAGGCGCCCTATGAAAAAAACAGGTGTTTTCTTATTTAATAGTAAGACCTACGGATCGGGACAAATTAAAGGGTTCGATGCTGATGATATTAGCCCTAAATCCGGCTATTTGGAAGGAATCAATAAACTGCTGGTCAATGGCCAAGGGCGCGCCATTTTTATCTTTGCGGATCTCAAAATTCATCATGGCGGCATCTAAATCAATACCGCCCAGGGAATCGCCTACAGCAGTACGCTGCATCACAGATGACATCGCCCTGTCAGTTGTCGAACGCCACCATCCGACTGCATTGCGGGAAGATTGATTACAATCGGTTTTTCTAGCCTCTAGTAACGCAGTTAGTTGTTCCACATTGAGCGGCACATTTTCTTGAATTATCACCATGCTTTCACGCCTATCGGGATAAAGAATTAAAGCCCCCTGTAAATTAGCGCTACGAATACTAGCCGCATTATATAAATCTCTAATATTAAGAAAAACTTTCTTATTAAAAAACTGTTTAGGATCTGTTGCGATACGTACCGCTTGATTAAAAGCATTATTCGCTGTATTAATTAATTTATTAATCTCATTAAATTCATTTACATAATATGCTTTTAATTTATCCTTTTGTTGATCGGCAAGAATTTTTTTAACAACATTTTCTATATCAGCAACCCGTTGCAATAATTCTTTTTGGGCATCAGCTGGATTATTAATATTACGATTACCAATTTCTATATAATAAGTGCCCCAATCTTGTACTGAATTACGCACCGTGTTTATTCCATTCTCTAGAACAAGAATGGCCTGAGCAAATCTTTCCAGCCCAACCTGAAGATTATCATCAATTAAACTAACCCCCTCCTCCCTCAACTCCCGCGCTTGGCTCATGACGCTAATTAATGTACTAACAATTTCCTTTCCTTCAGACAAGCTATCTTCTTTAAGCGCAGGCTGACTGGAAGCGTCTTCATCTAATAGAGGCAATAACTGATCAACCAGCCCTTGCATGGCCGTAATAACATCTTGTATCTCCTTCTGTAATTGATCCGTTGTCTTACCGTTCGACCACTTAAGGTCTTTAGGCGCATCCTTTAGAATAATTTGAGCCTCCCGATAATTCTCTAGCAACTCAAGAGCACTCTTCAGCGCTGCTTTATAATATTTATTTTCAATTGACTGATTGATATATAAACGGCTTGATTCATAATCAATCACATTATATGAATACCGCTTCGTCTGTGCCTCTGCTTGTGCCCCTCGTTGATTTAAATTAGGCGAAGTTATTTTTCTTGAAAAATTTAGGGCTTCTGCTTCTTGATTAGCCTTAAATTCTCTATAGTCCTCTCTAATCTCTTTCCAAAATAAAAGACTTGGAATTTTATGTGGAGACATAAGATGTCCTGCCTGCCAAATAATCCCACCCGAAACAGCAAAAGATATCATTAAGGCAAAAGTGTCTGCTATAAGCCCTGGCTTGCGTTCTGTTATGGTTAATGGATTTGTAATAACATAATACCCATCCGCATGTTTATAAATAAGCCGCCTTAATATTTCAGCATACCCACTAGAAAATTGACCTTTTGCTGGAACAAATCCAAACACATTCCGCGCTTCATTAGCTGATACTCCCATTTGTTCAAAATACATCAATGTAACTATTTTTGTGCTAAACACCCTATTAAATATAGTTTCTAAAAATGGTTGAAGTAAACTGGGATTATCAACACGCACCCTCTCCAAGACCTCCATCATTTCTTGAACTTTAGTTTCAGAAATGTTATATCTTGTCATCACGGCTCTGAGAGCATCTCTATCTCTTGGAGCACTCATGGCCATGTCTTTACTGCCAGAGGCATAAAAATACCTGTACGCA
>CAYNTZ010000192.1:0-3206 GCA_964400365.1 uncultured Planctomycetales bacterium
TCACCCACCAGCAGGATGCCCTGATTGTCAGAATCCCCCACCGCCTCAGAAGCATCCTTGAGGATACGGTTTAACATGGCCTGGGTGGTTCCGGCTAAGTAATTCTGCTGGCCAAAAATATGCTGGCTGCCCTGCATCGATGACATCAAGGTAAAAATACCGCCGACCACAATACTTGTCACCATTGCGGCCACAATCAATTCCATTAAAGTGATGCCTTGCCTGCGCCTTACCATTTAACCTTGAGCCTTATTTTTTTAGGACTTAACGGATCACCCGCGATGGACTGTTCCACATTATAGGTGATATTAAATACCGCGCCCGTTGCTGGGTCCGTATAACTGCTTTCATGCGGATTTAAACCAGGGTTATATTTATCCTGCATCCAGGTGTCTTCACCTAAATCCTTGCGCAAATCTTCCAAGACCTGCCGGCCAACCTGGGCGGCACGCAAGCCCTTATCGGTACTGGCCACCGGCTGGCGCGCGGAGGTCAATACGGCAAAAAAGCCTGCCGCAGCCAAGGTAAAAACAACCACGGATAAGATGACTTCCAATAATGAAAATGCCTGTGTCAACCTAATGCGCATGCACCTGCCCCTCTTGTAAACTATTGACAATTATTCCCGCTAGCACAACATGGGTTATATGCATTGCCATTGGCATCAACCGCTCCGCAAACTGCATAAGGATTAAGGCTATACAAAACAACCGGGGCATTGGTGATGCGCATCACAAAATTATTTCCCCCCGCCTGGGTTGCCGTACAGCTAAAGAGTCCTACATTAGCAGCATCAACAGGATCAGCCCCACAGGCATAATTAATATCATTAGAGACAACAGAAAGGCTAAGCGCTGCATTGACATTAGTGGCAGGATTTCTTAGGTAATTGCCTGTGCGGGCAAAGAGGTTTTGCTGCGCTGCATAGATGGCCAATAAATTATTCTTTGCATCCTGCACCTGGGCCCGGGAAATCTGCCTGTTAAAATTAGGCACGGCAATGATCACCAATACCCCTAGGATAATCATCACGACGATTAATTCCAACATGGTGAACGCGGCATTTCTCTGCATCGATGTTGTCCTTTAAATAATCATTAAAAACGGCGGGTGATAAATGGTTCGACCTGACCTAACCACTATAACCCGCCGTCTTAAATAGGCTAAATTAAATAAATCAATCACCGGTTAACGGCAAACCCCTGCGTAAGCATTGGTTCCCGCACAGGTAATCGCCCCCGTATCCAAACGTGCAATCGTCACTGTTGGGACAGCAGCAGGCGGCGCACCAGCCGGACCAGCTACTCTGGTTGCAACTAAGGAATAGGTTGTTGCTGTTGGCACGGGATTAAACGTATAGGCAAAATTCGACCCCGCATTATTTGCCGCATTAAAAGAAGGATCAGCCATCCCGATAGCAGCAAAACTGCCACACGGCGCATATGAACCATTGTTAAGCAACGCACATTGCTCCACCGCTGTTTTTACAGCGCCTAAGGTATTAAGTGCTTCCTGTGACCGTTGACGCTCCACATTCTGGAATAAATTAGGTAAGGCCATGGTGGCAATAACGCCGACAATAATCAAGACAACGATAATTTCTAATAAGGTAAAACCTGATTTTTTATTCATTTTAAACATACAATCCTCCTCGATTTAATTAGCATGATAATAACAGGTTAAGTCTATCACAGGATAAAGCGTCTTGCCAAGGACACCGATAGATTTTTAATGACCGCTGCCTTGGCCTAATTTGAACAACGGCATGAAAATTGCAATCACCACAATGCCGATGGTTGAAGCCATAAATAAAAGCATGAAAGGTTCAATGATGGTGCTAAAACGTTTAACCACCGTAACCACCTTGGACTGGTAAAATCCCGCAATATGCTCGAAGATATGGCCCAAATCCCCGGTCTGTTCACCGACGTGAATCATCTGCACCGCCATGTCCGGAAAAAATGCGCCCTGTCCGATCGACTCCGCTAACGGCTGGCCATTGCGGATGCGTTCCCCTGCCTGTGCAATCACCTGGCTGGCCTGGTGATGCTCCATCATAGGCTCAACAATTTCCAAGGCTAACAGGATGGGCACCCCCGCGTCAACCAAGATGGCCATTTGCGCGGCAAAACGTTCGGTTAACATCATATTAACCGCCTCACCTAAAACGGGCAAGCCCGCAACAAAATTCTCAAAGACAATCTTCCCCGGCAAGGTGCCAAGCCACGCTTTAAACGCAACCCCCAAACCCACCGCAGCTGCTATTAACCAAATGATATTAGTTTTTATAAAATTAAACGTACTTAATAATGCCTTAGTCACAAAGGGGAGCTCGGTATTCATGGAGGCAAAGATGGTCTCAAACTTAGGAGCAACCACCAGGGCAAAGAAAATAATCGCACCAAAGGAGGCAACAAAAAGGATTAGCGGGTAAATCAAGGCCGATACCATGTTGGAACGAAGCGCGTCTTGCTGTTCTAAATGCGCGGCTAATTTGGTTAAGACCTTAGGCATTGTCCCCGAGGCCTCACCCACCCTCACCAAGGACACCCAGAACTTATTGAAAATTTTATCATGACGCGCCAAGGCTTCGCTGAATGCCTTGCCCTGCTCGACATCATCCTTAACCTGCGTCAACGCTCGCCCCAATTGCCGGCTTTGAACTTGAGGGGTAATCATATTAAGCGCCTGCAGCAAGGTTAAGCCCGCCTGCAAAAGGGTGGCTAACTGATGCGCTAAACCAAGCAAATCATCCAGCTTAACCGTCTCATGCGCGCTTTTTCTTGTCACCCGCGTGGCAATAGGGGCAATGGTATTCTTAGGGGCCGTGGTTTGGCTGATCTCCAAAACATATAAGCCCTGGGACTGCAGCTTCTCAATCAAAACTTGCTCGTCGATAGCTTCAGCCATCTGAGTCTGGGTCTTGCCTTGCACATTCTTAGCAGTATAAATAAATTGCGGCATCGTCCCTATCCTGAAATACTCAACACTTCATCGATCGTGGTTATCCCCTCTTCCACCTTGCGCATGCCCGACTCAAAAAGCGTCAACATCCCGTTCTTGCGCGCGGCTGCGCGCAGCTGCTGGTAGGAAGCCTCCTTGGAGATTAACGTGCGGATCTCCTCGCTGATAACCATCACCTCAGGAACAACTGTCGAGCCCTTGTATCCAATATTGTTACAGGCGTCACAGCGCTTGTCCTTATA
>CAYNTZ010000193.1:0-3196 GCA_964400365.1 uncultured Planctomycetales bacterium
GCATTATTGAGCACCGCTATCCCATCCAGGGTGTGGTTTACGCGCAAACATCCATCGGCGTGGATAGGCCTGATGATGTGGCCTTGGTGGAAGGGATTTTAACCACCGATCAGCGTCAACAGCAAATTTATCAACAAATCTTGAGCTTAAAATGAAAAAAATATTTGTCGCTCTCTCAACCTTTGCTAAGGAAGGGTCAGCCCCGTTGGACATGTTGGTTGAAAGTGGTTTGCCTTTTATGGTAAACAGGACGGGCAAGCGTTTGTCTGCAGATCAATTAATGATAATGGCCCCGGATGCCTACGGCATTGTGGCGGGATTAGAAGTTTATGACGCCTCTCTCTTGGCGAAGCTGCCGCAATTAAAATGCATCAGCCGCTGCGGGGTGGGGGTGGATAATGTGGATTTAAAGGAAGCCCGTGCCCGCGGCATTGTGGTGCTTAATACGCCCCAGGTGGTGGTGCAGCCGGTGGCGGAAATGACACTGGCTCTGATTTTTGACTGCCTGCGCAAGATTTCTGCGCATGACAGGTTGATGCGGCAAGGCCAATGGGAGCGTTTGGGCGGTTTTCAATTAGCCGGCAAGACCGCTGGCATTATTGGTTTAGGCCGTATTGGCCGACGGGTGGCGGAATTATTAACACGCCTGGAGGTGAAGGTGATCGCCTATGATATTGCCCCTGATTTAAATTGGGTCAAGGCCCATGACATAGCCATCGTGGGGTTGCCGCGATTATTAAAGACAGCGGATATTGTCACCTTGCATTTAGCAGGTGATGTCGAAAATCCTTTTTGCTTATCCGGGCCGGATTTGATGGTCATGAAACAAGGATCGATATTGATCAATACGGCGCGGGGTTCCTTTATCGATGAAGAAGCCTTAGGCCTAGCCTTACGTGAGGGGCCCATTGCCGCCTGCGGTTTGGATGTCTACACTAAGGAACCGTATCAAGGCGTGTTAAGTCAATTGCCTAATACCGTATTAACGCCCCATTGCTCGACGTTGACTAAGGAGTCCCGCTTGTCCATGGAGGTGGAAGCGGTGGAAAATATATTAAAATATGTTAAGGAGTCATGATGCGTTTGAATTTCTTTGATAAATTAATGCGGCTGCGCGGGCTTTTGCAATTACCGGCTATGACCGCCAAGGAACGCCGGGCGTATAAGGCCTTATTGCAGGTCTTGAGCAAAACCCAAAAGCCAGTGCGCATTTTTGAATACGGCTCAGGGTTTTCAACACTTTACTTTGCTAAATATTTAAAGCGTTGCCATATCCCTTTTGAATTTCATTCCGTTGATAATAATGCTTTTTGGCATCAGAAGGTCAAGGCGATGGTTAAGGCTGCTGGATTAGAGGGCCAAGTGCATTTGCACCTGCAGGTTTTTGAACCTTTTTGGAATAAGCCCGGGTGGTCTTTTACACAAAGACCTAAACCCGGTGAATTTGCTCCGAGTTTACCTCAAGAAAATGCCTATATTAATGGCCCCCAATTGGCAGGAGGTAACTTTGATTTAATTGTTATCGACGGGCGTTTTCGTCAGCGCTGTTTACAGGTGGCGGCTAAGTCTTTAAGCCCGCAAGGCATTGTGTTATTGCATGACGCGCAAAAAAAACATTACCAACCGCCAGTGGGGGTATTGCCTCATAGTGCCTGGGTTGAAGGCGGCCGATTTTACGCGTGGCAACAATGGGATCAACGTACCTGGTTAGGAAGCGGCAAGGTCTTGCCGGTTTTACATTAATGAGTGATTTGCGCATTACGGTATTAATGACGGTGTATAATGCTGGCTCCTATTTAAAGGAAGCCGTGGGTAGCGTTTTGTGCCAGGATTTTGATGGCTTTGAATTATTAATTATTGATGATTGCAGCAGTGACGGAGCGATTGAAGCTTTAGCTTTGCAGGATTCCCGGGTGCGGGTGTTCCGCAATCACATCAATATCGGTCAAACAGCGTCGTTAAATAAGGGGCTGGTCTTGGCCCAAGGCCAGTGGTTGGCGCGCATGGACGCGGATGATAAGGCCTACCCAGGGTGGCTTAGGTCCCAGTGGAATTTTGTAGGGCAGCATCCAGATTGCGTTGCTGCCTCATGTTTAGCTCATGTGATGGATGCGAAGGGAGAGGTGTATAAGACCTTGCGTTCTCCTATTAGTCTGACGGATATTATTTTAAAGTCGTTGTTTGCGTCACCGTTAAATCATGTAGGCGTCTTGATGAATAAGGCGGTGATTGTCGCCCAGGGCGGGTATCCGGCTTCCTTGCGCATTGCCGCGGATTTTGCCCTGTGGTCGAATTTATTGCGTGCAGGTCTTATCTTGCGCAATAACCCGCGGGTGTCTGTGGCTATCCGTGCCCATCAGGCTTCGGTGTCTTCGGTCAATAGGGGAGGTGCTGATGTGGTGGAGATTAGCGGGATTCTGGCGGACAACATCAAACACTTTGCGCATATGGAAATGACGCGCGATCAACTACGTCAATGGTGTGTGTTTATTTATAAGCCTGGGGAATTATCAGTCGATCAGCTTATTGTTATGGATGGGCTTTTAGATAGTATTTATCATCAGGTTGATTTAAAGCTGGTTGAAGGCGAGGCTAGGGACGTGCAAAAATTTTTAAATGCCCAGCGCAGGATTTTCTTGTTTAAGTACTTTATGGTAGGGATGACCCAGAGGCCCGCTCAATGCATGAGTAAGATTTTTGCTTATTTGATTAAGCGATATGGTTTTTTTTCATTTTATGGGTTGTTGTGGTTATTGACCGCCGGCGGTGTCATTTTTTATCCTTGTAGTAAGGCCTATGAGTTCTTGAGAAGACTTCACATAGTAATGAGGCAGGGGTAAGGATGGGGTTTATGGATAAGAAAGCTTGGAATTGGGATTATATAGGTTTTTATGCTATTGGGTTATATGCGATAGGCAGCGCTTTGTTCGGTTCTCATTTCTCAGAACTTCATGTGTCATTAAATTTCTTGTCATTTCCTATTTTCATTGGCGAATTTCTTATTGCAGGGTGCCTCATACTTTTATATCTTAAAAATCGGTATAAACCTATTATTTGGCAGCCTTGGCAGGAAGTTTTATGGGTTTATTTGCTTTGTATAGCGCTTAAAGGGTTATGGGATTATGCTCATTGGGGCGCATTGTCTTTTCGTAACGCGGCATTGTTTTATTATCCTGTATTTATTTTCTTTGGATAT
>CAYNTZ010000194.1:0-3184 GCA_964400365.1 uncultured Planctomycetales bacterium
GCTTTAATGCATCCATCTCCTGATGTCCGCTCCAGGCTTCCGGGATCATCATCATCACAGCGTGCGGCAGGGAACGGCCAGCTAAAACCAGCATCTCCAACACATTATCAAAGGTCGCGGTATCCGATCCATGCGGCACTACGATAGGCAAAACCTTCTTTAAATCCGCGCCAAAGGCCTTAGAAATAAATTGTTTCTCGCGGGCATGCATCCAGTTAATGTTACCACGCAAGGTATTGATCTCCCCATTATGCGCCACCAAGCGGTAAGGGTGGGCCAACGACCAGCTAGGGAAGGTATTAGTTGAATAACGTGAGTGAATCAAAGCAATCGCTGACACCAAGGCTGGATCGCCTAGGTCTGGGAAGAAACGGTCGACCTGCTCGCTCATCAACTGTCCCTTATAAACCAGGGTCTTGCTGTTAAGCGAACAGAAATAATAAAAATTCTTCTGTGATAAGGTTGACGTAAACACCTTATGCCAAAGGCGTTTGCGGATCACATAAAGCTTACGGTCAAAATCTTCGCGCGCCGTCTTCTTGCCCTTGGCAATAAACAGTTGCTTGAACGCCGGCATGACTGAGCGCGCCACCTTACCAATCTTGGTCGGTTCATGCGGCACTTCACGCCAGCCAATTAATTTTTGGCCTTCTTCATGGATAATATGCTCGGTCCACTGCTCAATGATATTGCGGTCTTCTAACGAAGGCGGCAAGAACACCAACCCTGCGCCATAATCACCCTCGGGAGGCAAGGCAATATCTTTTGCGGCCATTTCCCGGCGGAAAAAAGCATCCGGCATCTGAATCAAGATACCGGCACCATCACCGGTTTCAGGATCACAACCGCAGGCACCACGGTGGGTTAAATTCTCTAAGATCTGAATACCGTTGCGGACAATATCATGGCTCTTCTGTCCCTTGATATTGACAATAAAACCAACCCCGCAGGCATCATGTTCATTTTGGGGATCGTAAAGACCTTGTTTTGGTGGCAGACTCATTTAAAAACCTTTAATTAAGAATTAAACCCGTTAATTTTCAATCCATTACGCTAAAACAGTTTATTTTAGAAGTGCGTATTCTAACGATTTTTTGATAGAAATGCAATAAGAAATTCCGTAAGACCTGCTTAATGTGCGGCATTTTCAATCGATAGCTCAATCCCCTTAATATTATCCCTTAACCAACCATTCCATTGACTCAACAACGCTTGGCCTCGATCAAATTCGCTCTTATTTGCCCCTTCATAGCCACTTACCATCTGATCTAATCCCCCAACCAATTCCTTTTGCCAATGATCGCCAAGCCCTTTATAAATACTATTAAGCCTCTGCTTATTAATCAACCGTGCATACGTTAATTGCTGCTCAAAAATCTTCATCCTCAATGTGATATCTGATTGGGCAGCAGCTAATGCGGCATATTGAAAAACCTGTGAAAGCATAAAACGGGCCGATTGATTTGCTAACCTATCCCCCGAATCCTTCAAATAAACACTTAAGAAAGGTAGCTTTCTTTTTAAAACAAAAGAATCATCATTTAATTTAAACTCACTTAACCTTTGGGCATCATCGCTAACAATTAAGCATGGATTAAACACCCCTAGCGGGTACGACACCAGGCCAGACGCATTTCTAACATCAACATGCTCAACACGAACCCCATAATCACTGTTAATGCCCAATGCCCATAATGGATATTCCCACTGGTCTGATCCAAGAATTAATCCTACCTGTGTGCATCCCGAAGCCTTAACTTCATCCACCACTTGAGTATAAGTAAACTCATATCCATCCTGATTAGCAAAGTATTGACTAGGCCGAGACACATTGAAGATATTCTTCTCTCCAATCAATGGCCTCGCTTCATTCAATATAAGCCAAGGCAATGAACAAATAATAAGGATGACTCCTAAAACAACTGCATTGACTTGTTTAAGTCTAGACAAGACAATGCCCAGCAGCGGTGCATATAGAATAAAGATTGGCAAGTGAATGCGGGCAAGGAAAGGATTCCAGCTAAGAAATAAAACAAGTAATACCGGTAAGACAGTAATCGCCCAAAAATAACGGCTTAAGTCTTGTGTCTTTTGCCCCACTAAACACAAAGCTGAACAAATGACGATTAAAATTACATGAAGAAAATTGCCTGAAACATCCTCGCCAAGAGGATTACTAGTAACAACAAGAGGCGGCAAGCCAATCCATTTATATACTGGCGCAAGAAATTGGCTAATATACACATTCCACGAATTTACGGGGGTAATCAAATGCAAACTTAAATTCTTTATTCCACTAACTGCTATTGCCTTCAGCCCAAAGAAATCATTGGTCATTGACGCTTGAACATCAGCAGGAGAAATGAAATGTCCAAAAACTACCATGTTACGCCAATAATGGGAACCGTTAAGGATAAGAATAAAAAAACAAATCCCCCCCAACAAAAACATTATTTTAAATCTATGCTTGAAAAACCCCTCAATCGCAATCCAAATCATAAATGGCAATATATAAATGTATCCTGGCTCCTTGCTTAAAATACAAAGAGCCGCGCTGCATGCAGCGCCTAAACCATAAAATAAGTTTAAATTATTTCGCAACACTAAAATAAAATAAACAAAGGACGTCAGCCAAAAAGCAAGCACATAATCATTCTGGGTGCTGGACGCCTCTAAAATACCCACCGGAATCGTCATCATTACTACAACGCTTAATATTTGCCCCCAACGCGTTGCCCCTAATTGCAACGCAATTAATGAAACCGTCACCATGGAACCAGCCATGCTAAACGCCTGCACTAAATTAGCCCATCGGTCGCCTTGAGACAAAACCTGAAAATGCATGATGGCAGACTCAGCCCAAGTTGCCTTCCATAATTGCCTATCAATAGAGGTTGGATAATGTGCAAGGGTATGGTTCTGAATCCAGTGAACCACCCGTCCCATATGATACGTCATTGAATCATATGTTGTCGGCGGAGCCATCCAAGCAATTAATAATATGACAGCTGCCATAGCCGTAATGCTTACAACAAAGAAGAGCTCTGCTGCTGTAAGCTTTTCAACACCAATGCCTGGTAATCTTCGTTGCTGTCTTTGAGGATAAAAAAATAGTGCCGCCGCAATACAAATAGCAAACAACCAAACAATTGCTATGCTAATAAAACTAATGACTGCAAAAGCG
>CAYNTZ010000195.1:0-3168 GCA_964400365.1 uncultured Planctomycetales bacterium
GGCTCTCTGCCTTGCAGCACCGGGGAGAAGATGCGGCAGGCATTGTCTCCTACGACGGTAAGGCCACCCATAGTATCAAGACATCCGGCTTAGCGGTTGATAATTTCGACGAGCAAAGCATCAACAAACTTAAAGGCCATGTGGCCATTGCGCACACGCGTTATTCTACGACGGGAAGTTCACATACGAAGAATATCCAACCGATCTTAGTGACACACCGCAAGAAGCCCATTGCGGTGGCGCATAATGGGAATTTAACCAATACGGAAGAGCTTTACGCGACGCTTGAGGATGATGGTTCGATTTTCCAGACATCGATGGATTCAGAAGTTTTTGTCCATTTGTTGGCTAAGGTATCAAATGGTGATATGGCCCGCTGGTTGAGCAATGTTTTTGTGCAGGTCAAGGGCGCCTATTCAGTATTACTTATGGTTGAAGATTATTTGATTGGCGCGCGTGATCCCCAAGGTTTTAGGCCGTTGTGTTTGGGGAAGCTGGGCGATGGTTATGTGTTAGCGTCGGAGAGCTGCGCGTTGGATTTGATGAAAGCAGAATATGTCCGGGAGATTGAGCCGGGTGAAATTGTCATCATTAAGGGTAACAAGATTGAATCGACCTTCCTGCCTGGTGCCCAAAAAGAAAAGAAAGCTCACTGTGTTTTTGAAAATATATATTTTGCCCGTCCAGACAGCCATATTTTTGGCGACAATGTCTATCAGGTGCGCAAACGCCTAGGCGCGCAATTAGCCAAGGAGCATCCGGCCAAAGCGGATTTTGTTATGGGCATTCCCGATTCAGGTAATTATGCGGCCTTGGGTTACGCCCAGCAATTAGGCATTCCCTTTGAGGTGGGTATGATTCGCAACCATTATATTGGACGCACCTTTATCCAGCCGACGCAATTCTTAAGGGAATTTCGCGTGCGGGTTAAGATTAATCCCATCCGGGACATGATTAAGGGCAAAAGCGTGGTTGTGATTGAAGATTAGATTGTGCGCGGCACAACCAGCCGCAGCCGTATCGCGGAAATTCGTGAGGCAGGGGCCAAGGAAATCCACATGCGTATTTCATGCCCGCCGATCATTTCCCCGTGTTTTTATGGCATTGATTTTCCATCACCTAACGAGTTGATTGCTCACAATAAGACGGTAAAAGAAATTGCTGATTTTATTAAGGTTGATTCGCTAGGGTATTTGAGCCACGATGGGATGCTGTCTGTGATGAAGGAACATAGTTTTTGCACGGCCTGTTTCACCGGCAAATACCCAGTGGCCATCCCAACCAATACGGACAAGCTAAAACTAGAGAAATAGGACGTATGAGTAAATTCATCTTTGTAACAGGCGGCGTTGTTTCAAGCTTAGGCAAGGGGATCGCAGCCGCATCCTTAGCTAAGTTATTGGAAGCGCGGGGGCTTAAGACGGCGATTATTAAATGTGATCCGTATTTAAACGTCGACCCCGGCACCATGAATCCCTATCAGCATGGGGAAGTGTATGTTACAGATGATGGTGCAGAAACAGATCTGGACCTAGGTCACTATGAACGCTTTACCAATGCGGTTTTATCTAAGGATAGCAGTATCACCGCAGGAAAAGTGTATTTTTCAGTTATCACCAAGGAACGCCGGGGCGATTATTTAGGTAAAACCATCCAGATTATTCCCCATATTACCGATGAAATTAAAGAGCGCATCAAGAAGGTGGCAAAAAATCAGGATGTGGATATCACCATTGTTGAAATTGGTGGCACCGTCGGTGATATTGAATCCCTGCCTTTCCTGGAAGCCATTCGCCAATTGCGTTGGGAATTAGGTGAGAATTATGCGTTGAATATTCATGTCACGCTTTTGCCCTATATCAAATCTGCCGGGGAGCAAAAAACAAAGCCCACCCAGCATTCCGTTGGAAAGCTGCGCGAAATTGGTATTATACCAAATATTTTATTATGCCGCACTGAGAAGCCTATTTCCCAGGAACAAAAAGAAAAGATTGCGTTGTTTTGCAATGTAGATGTTGACGCTGTTATTGAAGCGGCGGATGTGAAGCACATTTATGAAGTTCCAGCGGCACTTAAAAAGGAAGGTTTGGACGATTTAGTATTGAAGAAATTAAACATCAAGCTGGCCGACAAGGGTTTAAAGAGTTGGGAAGAAGGCGTGCTCAAGCGCCTGCGTTCACCGGCCAAGGAAGTCAAGATTGCGGTGGTTGGCAAATACATTCAATTGCAGGACGCCTACAAATCGATCTATGAAGCCTTGGTGCACGGTGGGATTGCGAATAATGCGCGCGTGACTATAGTTAAAATTGATTCTGAAGACATGGAAAAAGGCTCACCGGCCAAGTTGCTTAAAGGAGTTCATGCGGTGTTAATTCCCGGCGGTTTTGGTTCACGCGGCATCGAGGGAAAGATCCGTACGGTGCAATACATTAGGGAAAATAAGATTCCCTTTTTTGGCATTTGCTTAGGGATGCAGATAGCCACGATTGAATTTGCCCGTAATATGTGCGGATTAAAGAATGCCAACTCGACGGAATTTGATAAGGAAACCGCTTATCCGGTGATTAGTTTGATTGAAGAGCAAAAAGAAGTGAAGGATAAGGGGGCTTCGATGCGTTTGGGCTCCTATGCCTGTGCTATTGAAAAAGGCACTAAGGCCTTTGACGCGTATAAGGCGCCGAAGATTACCGAGCGTCACCGCCATCGCTATGAATTTAATAATGAATACCGCGAGCAATTAACGGCTAAGGGCCTGGTGATTGCAGGTGTTAATCCTGAGCGGGATTTAGTTGAGATCGTCGAAATTAAGGATCATCCGTGGTTTGTGGGATGCCAATTCCATCCGGAATTTAAATCCAAGCCCGATAGCGCGCACCCCTTATTTAAAGGATTCGTAGCTGCAGCCATAGTAGCTGCAGCCATACAATTAAGGGGACACAATACTTAATTCATTTAATGGGACATAGTTGTTGAATTAAGTATTGTGTCCCCTTAATTAAAAATATTACGCGTGGGTGGCGGAATTGGTATACGCGCACGTTTGAGGGGCGTGTGCCGTAAGGCTTGAGGGTTCGATTCCCTCCCCACGCATTTTTGCTGTGAGTTCAGGCAGTATTGGCAAACATTGTTCAGCCCAGAGATGCCCGTACAATCTTCCCTAATATTAGA
>CAYNTZ010000196.1:0-3112 GCA_964400365.1 uncultured Planctomycetales bacterium
TCTAATATTAGGGAAGATTGTACGGGCATCTCTGGGCTGAACAATGTTTGCCAATGACGGCGACACTGTTACCTTCCGAGCCTGCGCTTATTGGCCTCATACCCAGGCCCTAAAATCTTGCGAGCCAATTCATCACGGCTGCCCCCATTATCAAAATCATAATCAATAATCGCCGCAATCTGCAATAATTCTTTAAAAGGCATTTGCAGCATCGGCGGATTCTGCGTCACCATATCATTAATCACCTGCACATAATGCATCGGTTCCTGGGAAATCTTTGCACCTTCTTTACGGAAACGCTCCATATATTCCGTCACTGTTAACACCTTGGCCTGGTTATCAATCAATAATACCCACGCCGCTGCCTTCTTATCCAAACTCTTCCATACGTCGCTGATATCAACCAGTTCCTTAACATCATCACTCATCACCTGCTCAAAAGGCTTATCTACGCCGGCCATGGCTTGCTGACCTAATTGCTTAGCGACAGCAACTTCATATTGTTTTTGGGTTGCCGCCCCTTCTAAAGCAATCTGATTGCGCATGGCTGTCATCTTTTGATTCTCCGCCACGTCAATAACAGCCTTAGCCGCCATCACCTGCTGGCGATGCGCAATCTCCTGGCTTACCACCGCCGCCTGGACTCCCATGGCGCGGGCATGCACCTGCTCAACAACAGCCTGACGCTCAACATCAGCCCGCTGCAAAGCCGCTTGCTCTACCGCACGAGACACTGCTGAAACAACCATGGCCTGCTGAACCTGCTGGGCTTGCGCCTGCGCCATTTGCTTAGCTAATTCCTGCATAACAATGCCCCTAACCATTTCTTGCTGAGCTGCTTGAATGCGCTGAGCCTGAACATAAGCCTGGATTTCCTGGTTAATTTGTTCTTGTACCACCTGCTGCATGATTAACTGTTGCTGGTAGGCTTGCATTTCTTGGGATTGACGCTGGGCAACCGCTTCTTGGTAGGCTTGCATTTGCGCTTGCTCTTGCGCCTGCTTATAGGCTTCCACCTGAGCTTGCTGGGCTGATTGCATTTGCTGCTGACGGCCGGCAACAGCTGCTGCGGCATAAAGACTGGAGGGATACCCCATCGCCACAAGCCCCGCCATTAATAATACCATTATTATGCTGGTTTGCACGGGCATAGGGTTACGCCTCCGGCGGATAAGGTTAACAACGTGGCATGGGCATTACTATTGGGCGGATACGGCTTGCCCTGCCGCTTGCTTGACATCAGCAGCAAATTGATCGTCCTTAGTGTCGATTAATTCTTGTAATAATGCCGCTGACCTGGTGAAATTTTCCTTATCATTAGCCGCTTGGAATATTTCAGCGCTGCGACGGGCAGCTAAGACCGCTGGCAATTTCTTGCCCACCATGCGGTTAGCAATGCTCATCATGTAGAAAGCTGTCCCATTATCAGGAAAATTCTTGACTGTTTGTTCCAAGAAATCAGCAGCATGGCCATACTCGCCTACCTTTAAAAGGATTTGGCTCATCAATAAATATGCTTCGGGTTCAGCAGGATTAATTTTGATCGCTTCTTCCAAAGAATTAATCGCACCCTTAAGGTCTTTATTCTCCAGTTCTTGAATGCTCTTTAACATCAGCTTCTGGCCCATCTCTTTACGGTCCGAAGGAATTGAAACCGTCCCTGCTGATTCTTGTTTTTGCTGACATCCAGCTAAGGCCGCTGCTGCTAATATAACCATGATTATCTTTTTCACGAAAATCTCCTATGTAGAATAACTACTGTTTAACAACCTGTGTGCTCAAATATTGATGCACGCCTTCTGCGGCCGTGCGCCCTTCATGAATGGCCCACACAACCAAGGATTGCCCGCGGGTCATGTCTCCGGCGGTAAAAACCCCCTTAACGCTGGTCATCTTATTGCTATCAGCCTTCACATTACCGCGCTGGTCTAATTCAACACCCAGCTCTTCTAGCATTCCCTTCTTCGCAGGGCCTGTAAAACCCATGGCTAAAAGCAACAAGTCGCACTCCATCTCAAACTCGCTGCCTGGCACTTCATTCATCTTCATCTGTCCCGTGGCCGCATCCTTTACCCATTCCAGGCGGATTCCGTGCAGCTTCTTCAATTTACCATTTTCACCGGTTAATTTCTTGGTCAAAATCGCATAATCACGGATACAGCCTTCTTCATGGGAAGTAGACGTGCGCTGGATCAAGGCCCAATTCGGCCATGGGTTGCCTGCCTCACGCGTGGCTGGAGGCTTAGGCATCAACTCAAATTGATGCACGCTCACCGCCCCTTGGCGATTGGACGTGCCCACACAATCAGAACCCGTATCACCACCGCCGAGAACAATAACCCGCTTACCTTGGGCACTTACTTCTTCCATATTGGGAGGCCTTACCTGTGCCAAATGCTCAGCATAACGCCCCATATATTCCTTAGGATCAATACCCGCATTGCGCAAATTCTGTTGAGGCAGGAAATACATGGCCTGATAAACGCCTTCTAATTCACGCCCAGGAATTGGCAGGTCACGGGCAGATTCAGCGCCACCGCATAAAACTATCGCATCATATTTTTCCTGCAACTCTTTAGTTGAAATGGTAACGCCCACATGAACGCCGGTCTTGAAATTAACCCCTTCTTGGCGCATCCGGTCAACCCGACGCTCCACCACCCATTTCTCTAACTTAAAATCAGGAATACCTAAGGCCAACAACCCGCCGATGGTTTCATTCTTTTCGTAAACAGTAACCTTATGGCCTTTTTTGTTGAGTTGATCCGCGCACGCCAAGCCGGCCGGGCCTGAACCAATCACCGCCACCTTCATGCCGGTGCGGTGCTTAGGCGGCTTAGCTACAATAAACCCTTCATTGTAACCGCGCTCAACAATAGCTAATTCAATATTCTTAATCGTCACCGCCGGGGCATTGATGCCAAGCACGCAGGAATTTTCACACGGAGCCGGACAAACGCGACCGGTAAATTCAGGGAAATTATTAGTCTTGTGCAGGCGCTCAATCGCTTCTTCCCAACGGCCTTTAAAAACCAAATCATTCCAATCAGGGATGATATTGCCAATGGGGCAGCCATTTTGGCAAAACGGCACGCCGCGCTCCATGCAACGG
>CAYNTZ010000197.1:0-3108 GCA_964400365.1 uncultured Planctomycetales bacterium
CTTTTGATACTTGCAAATCAACAACCTTACCGACGCGAATCTCATCAAGTGCCGTTGTTGCTAATTTTTGGTTTGCCGGGGCATTCACCATATTAGCACCTGTCTCTGCAATTTCTAACGCCCGCTTTGACGCAATGCGCACTAACCGATAGATGCTAAAATTCGATTTTGGTAATAATTCTTCTAGTGGTTGATACGCCATACGCATACTACCTCCTGGTTATCCTATAGCAATTTTAATCCAGCGGCCTTAAAGGCTGATGTAATCTTGCTAAACGAAGCTTCCCGCAATCCTTGTGATCACGAAATAAAACGCCCCATAAATCATAACCATCCAATCAAATATGATGGATTATGGCTTATGGGAAAACAAATTTTATATCACATCGGGACCTTATTGTCAATCACCCAATATTTAAAGCCTTGCACACAATGGCTTCCAATGCACGTGTGGATTTTAATAGGTTGGCATTGATCACCACATCATCATAGTAACGGGCTTGCTTAAGTTCTTGGCGAGCAACCTTCAGGCGTAAGGCCAGGGTTTCATGTGTCTCTGAAGCTCGCTTCTTTAACCTCTCCTGCAGCACCTTCATCGACGGAGTTTTAATAAACACCTTAACGGCGTCCGGAAACTCTTCCCCAACAGCGCGCCCGCCCTTAACATCAATACACAACAACACGTGAATCCCCTTTTTAAGCAAGTTCATCGCCTGCCTTTTGGGGGTCCCATAATAATTATCAAATACTTTTTCCCACTCTAAGAAGTACCCCTTCTTTATGCGGTCTTCAAACATGGGAACGCTTAAATACAAATAATCCCGCCCCTGCCTCTCCCCTGCCCGCTTAGGCCGGGTGGTGGCTGAAATAGATTTAACTAATTTACCCTTAAGCCGGGGGGATTCCAATAGCGCTTTATGCAAGGTTGTTTTTCCAGAACCGGAAGGGCCAGAGATAATCACAAACCGACCGGGAAAGGATTTTGGTTTTTTGCTATTCGACATTATTAGCCTGTTCCCGAATTTTTTCAACCATGCTTTTTAACTCAATAACCGCCGCCGCCACCTGCTTATCCTGCACCTTGGAACCAATGGTATTTGTTTCCCGCTGCATTTCTTGCGCAATGAAATCCATTTTTTTTCCCGCTCCATCTGAAACCTTTAGCAAGGCCCGCGCCTCATTGATATAGTGCGCTAGCCGGGCCATCTCCTCGTTAACATCATTGCTTTTTTGGAAGGACGCAAATTCTTCGTTTGTTAAAACCAGCTTTTTTTCTTTCAGAATAGCCGTTGAGCGCGCCTTAATGACACCAATTTGGTCTGACATACGCTTTAACTGGCCGCTGATATCCAAGAACAATGACTTGCCTTCACGCTTACGCATAGCCACCAAGGAAACAATCGCCTTGCCCAAGGCCTTCTCAACGGTAGGCCACACCTGCTGGGCCTCCACAAAAACTTCCTTTGCCTCCACAACTCCCGGCAAACGCATTAGGTCAGCGACAGACATGTCATTCTTTACGGAAAATTCGCGCCCCAAGGCTTTGCTGAAATCCATGTAACGTTTAATTATATCGCGGTTAAGAATTATATTCATCGACGGCTTTTCCGTAATCTTAATAGAAACGGTCACTCGACCTCGACGGATATCCTTACTGAAGGCCTTTTGAATACGTTCTTCCATGGAAGAAAATCCCGACGGCAAATAAAAGGCCACGTCTAGGTAGCGGTGATTAACGCTTTTAATCTCCACCAACCCCTTCACCTTGCCTAATGAAAATTCACCGGCGCCAAAACCTGTCATCCCTGTAATCATAAAATTCCCTTTTCGATTAATTCGCTCTTCTTAAACCAAAGGTTAATTTCTCGACGAGCTTCTTTGGGCTCAGAGGACACGTGCACTAAGTTCTCGTATACACCCTTGGTTGTCACCCGCCCATATTTACCACGAATGGAACGGGGATCCGCCTCTTCCGGATTGGTAGCCCCGGCAATAGCACGGCATTTCTTCACCGAATCCTTACCCATAAAGACCATGGCCACCGTCGCTGAACCCCCATGCAGGTCGCCCATAAGGTAACTGACAATCTGTTTAAAGAAAAATTTATCACGCAAATGGCCATAGTGTTCTTGGGCAAGCTTACGGCCCACCTGAACAATCTTTAGCCCCACCAACTTTAAGCCGCTGGCCATAAACTGGTTAACAACTTCTCCGACGACAGATTTCTGTACACCGTCGGGCTTAACTAATACCAAAACCGATTCTCTCATTTGCGTATAATCCCCAGGATGCGGTCTAAATCGTTAAGGGTATAATATTCAATGATCAATTTGCCCTTACCTTTTTTATCTTCGACTAAAACCTTAGTCCCTAAAACGCGCCGTAGCTCTTCCTCAAGAATTTCAATGTCGCGATTCTTAAATTTCTTTATTGGATCACCGGCCGCACCCCCTGATTCCTGCGATTTTTTTACAAGCGCCTCTACCTGACGGACTGATAAGCTTTTTTTAATAATCTCATCCGCTAACTTTTGCTGTGCTTTTACATCTTCGATGCTTAACAAGGCCCGTGCATGGCCGACCGACAATTTATCCCCAGCAACATGGTCTTGGATTGTCTTGGGCAACTTAAGCAAGCGCAGCAGATTGGTTATCGTCGAGCGGTCTTTACCTATCGACTCTGCCACTGCTTCTTGGGTAAATTGAAATTCTTCCATTAATCGCTTAAAGCCCTGCGCCTCTTCAATGGCATTTAGCTCTTCCCGCTGAATATTTTCAACCAAGGCCAAAACCAAGGCTTCGCGATCCGTTACATTTTTAATAATAACAGGTACTTGTTCTAGATTAAGCGCGCGGGCAGCCCTTAAGCGTCGCTCACCCGCCACCACCTCATAACCATCCCCACTTTTACGCACCAAGATAGGCTGCAAAACACCCTTTTCTTTAATGGATGCCTTTAAATCAGCCAATTTCGTTTCATCGTAATTTTGACGCGGCTGCAACCTGTTATCTTTAATAAGCGCCGTCTTAATCTGGGCAACACTTCCCTGATTTGCTGAATTAATTTCCAGACTGGACATTTCTGCCCTCTGTGGAATCAGCGCTGATA
>CAYNTZ010000198.1:0-3104 GCA_964400365.1 uncultured Planctomycetales bacterium
ATTATGATGGCGGAAGGTATGCTGTTGCGGCCCGAGGGCAATCTTTTAGATGAGCCGCCTCAGCATGCACATCGTTTGTGGATTCAGCGCCCGATTTTGACCAATGAAGAATTAGAGAAGGTGGCTCACATTAATGTAGGCACCTTAAAGTCGGTGACCCTGCCCATTCTTTTTGAGAAGGAAGAGGGGGCGGCTGGTTTAGAAAAAAGTTTAGAGGCCTTGTTTGAAAAAGCGGATAAGGCCATTAAAGATGGTTATAGCATTTTTATCCTTTCAGACCGCAGCATGAATGCTAAACAAGCAGCCATACCGGCCTTGTTGGCCTGTGCGGGGCTGCATCACCATTTAATCCGTCAAGGGACGCGCACTAAAACAAGCATTGTCGTCGAGAGCGGCGAGGCGCGTGAAATGCATCATTTTGCCGTATTGATTGGTTATGGCGCTAATGCGGTTAATCCGTATTTGGCTTTTGAATCAATCGAACAGATGATTAAGGATGGGAAATTTGATGTTGAATTAAATTTCGCGGAAGCGGAAAAGAATTTCCTTAAGGCCTGCCACAAAGGGCTTTATAAGATTATTTCCAAGATGGGCATTTCCACCTTGCAATCCTATTGCGGCGCCCAGATCTTTGAAGCGGTGGGTATCGGCAATGAATTGATTGATAAATATTTTACCGCGACCCCCAGCCGTATTGGTGGTATCAATTTAGAAACCGTGGCCATTGAAACGCTCAAGCGCCATGAAATTGCCTATCCGTTATGGCCTAGCAATGATGATATGCTCGAAGAAGGCGGGGAATACGCCTGGCGTAAGGAAGCGGAATATCATCAATTAAATCCGACCACGATTGCGCTGTTGCAGCATTCGGTGCGTTCGAATAATTATCAGGTTTTTAAGAATTTCTCCAAGGCGGCTAATGAACAGTCAAAGGTGATTGCTAATATCCGCGGCCTTTTGCAATTTAAAAAGGGACATCCGATTCCTTTAGAACAAGTGGAGCCAGCCAGCGAAATTGTTAAACGTTTTGCCACCGGTGCCATGAGCTATGGATCCATTTCCAAAGAAGCGCATGAAACCTTGGCCATTGCCATGAACCGACTAGGTGGTTTTTCAAACACCGGCGAGGGCGGGGAAGATCCGGAGCGTTTTAAAAAAGAAGCTAATGGTGATTGGAAGCGTTCCCGTATTAAGCAAGTGGCACAAGGGCGTTTCGGGGTGACCATTGATTATTTAGTTAATGCCGATCAAATTCAAATTAAGATGGCGCAGGGAGCAAAGCCCGGTGAGGGCGGTCAGCTACCTGGACATAAGGTGTCTAAAGAAATTGCCAAGACGCGTAATACCACGCCGGGGGTGGGCTTAATTTCGCCACCGCCGCACCATGATATTTATTCCATTGAAGATTTGGCGCAATTAATCCATGATTTGAAAAATGCTAATCCCCGCGCCATGGTCTCAGTTAAACTTGTTTCCGAAGTTGGGGTGGGGACAGTTGCTGCTGGTGTGTCCAAGGGCAAGGCTGATCATGTGTTGATTTCTGGTTTTGAAGGCGGGACAGGCGCATCGCCTCAGACCTCTATCCGCCATGCGGGCCTTCCGATGGAGTTAGGTATCGCTGAGACGCAACAAGTGTTGGTCATGAATGATTTGCGCGGCCGTATCCGGGTGCAGACCGACGGTCAATTAAAGACCGGCCGCGACGTGGCTATTGCGGCGATGCTTGGCGCTGATGAATTTGGTTTTGCAACAACGGCATTAGTCACCATGGGCTGTATTCTTTTAAGGAAATGCCATTTAAATACCTGTTCCGTCGGTGTGGCTACCCAAGACCCTGAGCTACGCAAGAAATTTGAAGGTAAGCCTGAGCACGTAACGAATTTCTTTACCTTTATTGCCGAAGAAGTACGCGAGATCATGGCGGAATTAGGTTTCAAGAAATTTGAAGACATGGTGGGCCGTGTGGATATGTTGGACACCAAGGATACCGTTGAGCATTGGAAGGCAAAGGGCATTGATTTAACCAATATCCTCCACCGTCCGGATGTGCCGGCAGGGGTGGCTATCCGTCATACGGGCACCCAAGATCATGCCTTGGAAGCGGCGCTGGATAATCAATTAATTGCCAAGTGCCAGGACGCTATTAATAATAAAAAGCCGGTTGCGATTGAGATTGGCATTACCAATGTTAACCGTACGGTGGGAACCATGTTGTCTTCCGCGATTGCCTATAAGCACGGGTTGGCTGGTTTGCCCAAGGATTGCATCCAGGTGAAATTTAACGGTTCCGCCGGGCAAAGTTATGGGGCATTTTTATCCAACGGCGTTTCCTTTACCCTCGAGGGTGAAGGCAATGACTATGTGGGCAAGGGCTTATCAGGCGGGCGCATTGTGATTTATCCGCCCAAGGTTTCTACCTTTGTGCCGGAAGACAATATGATCGTCGGCAATGTGGTTTTATATGGCGCTATTTTAGGTGAAGCGTATTTCAGGGGGCTTGCTGGCGAACGTTTTGCCGTGCGTAATTCTGGTGCTAACACGGTTGTTGAAGGCGTTGGCGACCATGGCTGCGAATATATGACCGGTGGCCGCGTGGTGGTTTTAGGCCCCACCGGTAGAAATTTTGCCGCCGGGATGTCGGGCGGGATTGCCTATATCTGGGACCCTGCAAACAAATTCCAGAAGAATTGCAATACCGGCATGGTTGACTTATTTCCTGTTAAGGAAACCAAGGATATTCTTGAGCTTAAGGGATTAATTGAAAATCACGCCAAGTACACTGGCTCAACAGTTGCTTCGAAATTATTGAGCGATTGGGAAGGCGTGTTGGCACAATTCGTTAAAGTATATCCGCGTGATTACCGTCGGGTATTAGAAGAGGCTGAAAGCATTAAGAATGCCGATGCCCCGCAGTTAAAGGCAGGTAAATAAATGGGCGATATTAAAGGTTTCATGAAGATTGACCGCCAGGAATACACCAAGGATCCGGTGGAACAGCGTTTAAAGCATTTTAAAGAATTTACGCATCTTCCTGTTGAAAAAGACTTAAAAGCACAAGGTGCCCGTTGCATGGATGGCGGCGTGCCCTTTTGCCAAAATGGCTG
>CAYNTZ010000199.1:0-3101 GCA_964400365.1 uncultured Planctomycetales bacterium
TAATATGGGGTGTTGTTTTGAATTATTCTTTACTTCATTAGCTAAAATGTGTTTAACAATTAAATCGCCTGTCTGCCCCCAAACTTTTTTATCCGCGGCTAAACTCATTGCTTTAAATCCCATAAGTGAACCTTTAGGGAAAGGTTCCTGCGAAGGATCTGGCCGTTGAATTTGCTCTGCGGCAAAATTAGGTGGAAAAGACTTAATCTCTACCCTTAACTTAACATTAAAGGAATGATACACAGACCAATATATATCCCGAGCAAGAGTTATAAATTCTTCTGCAGTCCCAGACCCGTCATTTAGTAAGTGGTTAGAGAAAACTGGATCCACATAAATACCCCCCCTAGTCCACCTTTTAACACCAATTTTATTAATAAACCAACTTGCTGGATATGATTTGCTTAAATATCGATATGATTTATCCCTAGGGCAAAAGACACAACCTAATGACCAAGCGCCACGCGTTTCTTTTTCTTCACGCGCTTCCTTCATAACTGATAAAAGGCGTGTAATATCTTGAGGGTTTCGTTGTTTCATTGCAAAAACTACTTCAAGTACAGCAAAGGTATTATGTTGAAAAATACTCTCACGGTAATCAAAGCCTAATTGATCTTGGCTTAACACTTTAATTTCTCCGTTATGATCAACGACCTTTACTTCTTTAATAATATTGCCAGTAGTTAAATTAACATCAGACAATTTCTCTTCTTGTAGCGTATTTGCTAAATTATCTGCATTAAAATTACCATTCATCACCACTAAACCACCCAGGGTTCCAGGTATACCAATAGAAAACTCTAAGCCGGATAAGCCACGCTCCAAAGCAAATTTATTAGCAACCGCATTAGACACCCCCGCACCCATGTATAACAAGTTTCCTTCCGCACGCACCTGCTTAAATCGCTTTAGGGAAACTATAAGTCCTGGAATATATGGGGCAAACAAGACGTTGGATCCGCTGCCAAGCAAATATACAGGCACCTGCCTATCCTTACAAAATCTAAGTGCTTCTTGCAATTCTTCCTGCGTATCGGGCTCAAGATATCCTTCAGCGATCGCCTTCACCCGTAAAGTGCTGTAATGCGTTAGGTCCTTATTTATTTCAATCCTTGCAGTAATTCCTTTTTGTAAAGATTTTAACTCTTCTAGATAAACGCTGTCGGGTAAATTTACAGCTGGTACCAGCGTTTCTTGAGGTTTAGTTTCTTTAAGTAAGAAAACTTGACCATCTAATAGATTAAATTTCTCTTTTAAGAAATTTGTTAACCAAGGGAAACGTTTTTCATGTTTAGGCGAAATAAATAAGTTCTTTACCCTAAGGTCATTTGATCCTAAAGAAGACATATAATAACGACCATCTTTAAAATCCATCCAAACGTAACCACCAAAAGCATCTCCTGCTCCAGGTCTTTCTAAATCTTTTATGTAAATATCAAATATTTGCGTACCGTTTTCAAAATCGGATCTGTGCACACTATCTATTTCACTAGGCCTTATATACACTTCTGCAACTCTTCCATCTTGATTTGTATATTTCCAACCAAGCCGCTTTGGCGTACCATCAGGATAGTACTCCCAGAACATATTATTTAAGACATTGGATGTGACTCTTAGTTTTTCAATCAAGATATTAGCAAACTCAGCTGAACCATCTTCTATCCCAATAACTTTTAGATCGGCACATTCCTTTAATATTTTAGATAAATCATGCAATAAACCTTTTAATTCCCTTGAATTGAATTCACTGACATCAATATCTTTTTGCTGATAGGGCACTAAAACATCCTCTATCGCTTGCACAAGATTGGTAAGATCAGCCGTAAATCGACCTCTATTATGGTTATCAATTAAAGCACTTAGCTGTATTAAATTATCCCTCATCCCGTCAACAATATGCAAAATAGCATCATTGGATACGTTATTTCTCCCATCTCCTTGAAAGACAAAGAACATGATTTGCCTGCCTTTATAAGGACCTTGAACATGCGAGTGTAATATTTTAGGGAATGGGGAAATCTTTATCTTTTCAACAACGCGATCTAAAACATGATGGCTTGAGTGAGCAATTCCCCATATATCTAAGAAACTTCTAAATTCAGAAGCTCCAAAAGGAACTTTAGCTAATCCTTTATAGGAAGTAGGCATGTTATTGCCCTGAACTTCGTTAGATAAAAGATGCGGCATTGTAAGTACAAAGGTTGCTTTGGGATCAACAATATCTTTCATTTGAGCAAGAACACGAGAGATATCCATATAGTCTAAAGCATGAATGGCAATAACGAGTCTTGGTTTTGGGGAGCCTAGGGATAAATAAAATGATTGTAAATCTTGAGGGGTTACCGCATAAATTGGGAATTTCTGCTTATCAGCAAACCTGCCTTGTATCTTGTTCTTAATAAAATCAACATCATTACCAACAAACAGTATAGGAAAGATCTTCTCTTGGCGTGATTTTTCTTTAATTAGTTCTTCCGTGACATAATTATCAATCCAACCCCAAATCTCCTCAACTGTACTCATCGCTGCGTCATCCCTATATTCATGCCCTTTTTCAAATATTATGCTCTGACTCTTAATTTGTGCAGGAAATACCCGGAATTCACCATTCTTAATCCTGTTTTGACGCCAATCGATATAGCCATTTGATGTATCCACCGAAGCATCCCGTAAAAGCACATTTAAAGCGCTTTGCTGCACGGCATGACCAAACACCACCACCGTACGCCCTGCATAACGGCGGTTAAGTTCCTCAACCCATTGATGAACACGCACCAATAACTCTAGATAACTTTCTCCGCCTTGCGCTTTAACAATAGCATTAAGTTCTTTTGTGTACTTACTGCGAAATGCCTTCCCACCTGGCATTTGCAGTGCTTCTGCCTCAGTCTTATTCTCTAGATTTCCCATCCTTATTTCATTAGCACCACTGCGGATTTCTTGATCATCAACAATTTCCACAGCGCCCTTGTAACTGTCTAAAAAGGGTTTAGCTGATTGCTCCGCACGAAAAGTAGGGCTTTGTATGACAACTATTGGATCAGGAGTATTTCTTATTAGAGGATCATTAACAAGCTTTTCTGCTAAAAGTTGTGCCTGAA
>CAYNTZ010000200.1:0-3076 GCA_964400365.1 uncultured Planctomycetales bacterium
CTGGAATGATGGGTTGGACATGGGCTTTGCTAAGGGCGAATCAGTGGCTTTTACGTCATTTTACGGCGGTAATTTATTGCGTTTGGCTGATACGATTGAAGATTTTGGCCGCATTAAGAAAACTGATAAGCTGCGTTTGGCTCGTGAGCTGTTAATCCTGCTAGATACCCTAGGTGATAAACCGATTAATTATGATCACGCGGCAGAGAAGCGTAATCATCTTTTTGGTAAATACTGCCATTGTGTACAGCCGGTGGTTAGTGGTGAGACGGTGGACGTAGCGATTAAGGATATTGCCCATGACCTGCGCACCAAGGGGCATTGGATTTTCGCGCATATCCGCAAACAGGAAAAGATTAGCGTTACCGATAAGGGCAAGTCCTACCAGTGGTTTAATGGGTATTATGATAATCAATCCCGTCGGGTGGAAGGCCAGCAGGCCCAAGGTGTGCGTATGACCTTGACGGGCCAGGTTTTTGCGGTGATGAGTGGTTTGGCGGATGATAATGAAATCAAGCAGGTCATCAATAGCGTTGACCGTTATTTAAAAGATCCTAAGCTTGGTGGTTACCGCTTAAATACGGATTTTGGTTTGCGTCATTATTTGGATTTGGGACGGGCTTTTGGTTTTGCTTACGGCACCAAGGAAAATGGCGCGTTTTTCTCCCATATGATTGTCATGTATGCCTATGCCATGTACCAACGCGGTTTTGCGCGTGAGGGCTATAAGATCCTGCAATCCATTTACAAGATGGCCATGGACACCAAGCGCAGCAAGATCTATCCAGGTATCCCGGAGTATTTCGATGGGGAAGGCCGGGGCATGTACCATTATTTGACTGGTTCAGCCAGCTGGCTGGTGCTAACCCAGTTAGTGCAGGTTTTTGGCGTGCGTGGGCTGCAAGGTGATTTAGTGTTGGCCCCGCAATTAGTCAAAGAAGAATTTAATAAAAAAGGCATCGCTGCCGTGTCCTGCCAATTTGCCGGCAAGCGTATAACAGTGGAATATCACAACCCTAAGAAGCAAGATGCTGGCACCTACCAAATAAAGGAAGTAACTGTGCAAGGTAAGCCGTTGCCCCATACGCCTATCTTAAACGGCGCACGCATCAGTCGCAGCCTGATCAACAATGAATTAACCATTAAAGTTGTTTTAGGCTAATTCTGCGTCTCCCCGCGTAGTTGGCATTTCTTTAAAACATATGTTATACTTCCATTTTCTAAGCCAATCAGGGAGGAGTTTATGTATTTATTTGCGCAAGTAGTATTTGTTGTAACGCTTTTATTTTCAAATATTTGTATCGCTATTGCAGATGACGACGCAGAAAAAGCACGGTATGATTTAATTGAACAAACCCAAGCGCGTATTCAGACACTAGAGCGGCAGATGAATGAGGGTACTAAGGGACGGGAAGAGCCGTTGGTTGAGGCGAGCGGAGTAGAAAATGAGGCGTTAGTTGAATCCGTGGAAATTGCTCCTGACGTTCCAAAACCTTGGATTGAAGCACAAAAAGCTGAAGCGATTATTGAAAAAGAAGTCATACAAGACAATGGGTTGCGTCCAGAGCATGCATTTGAAATGGGCACAGAGGTATCGTATATCACTTATAAAGAGCCTGATGTTGCTGTAGAGGAGAGTGGCCCATTTGCTGGTTTGTATGCTGTTTATAATTTTCATCCGTTGGAGGCAGTTACTTGGCCGGTCGATGTCTTTCACATAGACCTTCATCTTAATGGCGGAAGCGTTGATTATGAAGGAAGCGGTGAAATTGATGACATCGGCAATTATTTGCTTGAATCCCGTTTATGGATGGGGAAAGATTTGAAGTTGTCCTCAATGTTAAGATTGACACCGTATGCGGGTATTGGCTATCGCTGGCTTTATGATGACTCAGGCGGCAAGGTATCAACCACAGGTGCACTTGGGTATGACCGTCAATCACAATATCTCTATGTGCCAATTGGCGGGGAGTTGATGGTAACAATGCCGGATGGTTGGCGCTTAAGTCTTAATGGGGAATATGACCATCTTGTTGAAGGCAAACAGACGAGTTATTTTTCAGAGTTTGTAGGTTTTGCTGATTTAGAAAACAAACAGGAAAAAGGCTACGGTATTCGTGGCAGTATTAAGTTAGTTAAGATGGCTAGCGGTGTTAATTATGTGATTGAGCCGTATATTCGGTATTGGCATATTCAGGATTCAACGGTTAATACATCGGTGGGTTCGGCATTTATTTTATCGGGGTATGAGCCGGAAAATACTTCTACCGAAATCGGCGGCCGTTTGGGCATGCAATTTTAGGGGAAACTGTTTTCCTAAGTAGTTTTTGCTTGTTGTTTACAGTTAATCCATATAAACTACAGGGGCATTGCCTAACAAGGGCGGTGCCCCTTTTAACTATTTTATAGATGAGGTTGTTATGGGTCGTATTGGCATGCCGGAGTTGATTTTAATCCTTGCTATCTTTATCCTTTTATTTGGCGCGCAGAAATTGCCTGAAATTGGTGCTTCCATTGGCAAGGCCATCCGTTCTTTTAAAAAGAATGTTAATGACGCGCAGGATGATATTAAGAAATCCGTTGAAGATAAACCTTAAGTGAGTTCTCCCTTTAATCTGCAATCCGTGTATAAGCATTTTAATGAATTACGTGCCCGGCTGATTAAGGTCGTGCTTGTTTTTCTGCTGGCCTGTATTATTTGTTATCAATTTATTGGCCAAATCCTTCCAGTCTTGATTGCCCCGGCCGGCCGTTTGGTATTTACCTCGCCGGGGGATGCCTTTTCCATTTATATGAGCTTGACGGTTGTGTTAGGCGCGTTGCTTTCTTCGCCGTATACCTGTTATCAGTTATGGGCCTTTATCAGCCAGGCCTTAAAGCCCAGTGAACGGCAGTTTGTTGCTATTTTTGCGCCTTTATCGTTATTTTTCTTTTTAGCCGGCTGTGCTTTTGCGTATTTTGTGGCCATGCCGATGTCTTATAATTTTTTAATGAGTTTTTCATCAGATTATTTAGTTCCGATGGTGACGGTGAATAATTATTTAGGTTTTTTGGGGAATATGTTGCTGGCTTTCTG
>CAYNTZ010000201.1:0-3069 GCA_964400365.1 uncultured Planctomycetales bacterium
AAAATCTTAGCCCTACCCTTAACCCAAGGGCTTAATTCCTTATTTATTGATTACCCGGCACAAATCCTTGCCCTTGATGACCCCAGCATTACCCAAAGCTTCAACACCATGGAAGAATTTGAACAAATAAAAAAGCCCCGTCTATAAGAACAGGGCTTCTTTACATAATCAACTTAAATAAACTTATTTTAAGACCAAGACCTTAGCGGAATAATTCGTCCGGATATAACCGTTGCCGAGAATTTTCTGTACCTTAACATTTTTCCAAGTACCGGTAGCATCAGATTTAATATCGGTAATCACATCCCCGCCTAAGATGGCTGCTTCTTGTTTTAATTTAGGCAAAACATCTTCCAAGGTTTGACGGCGTTCAGTCGTAACCGTAACAATGCCGATTTCAACATTAGGCTCTTCGACCACTTCCATATAGGTCACTTCATCAATGGATTTCTTAGGCGGATAAAACTCATCCGTGGTGTCCCTGGAATCAATTTGATAGACGGTGCAACCGCTGGTTAAGGCGGTTAAAAGTATTAAAGCTAGAATTGAGCGTTTCATAAATTCCTTGCCTGTTAAAAGATTTAATTAATTATATTACCAAATTGGTTTTAAACAACTAAAATTGCGCTTGTTTTTCTTTTAAAGCCTTAATAATTTTATCCGGAGTAATTGGTAATTCCTTGATGCGTACGCCAATGGCATCATACACCGCATTGGCAATGGCGGCTGATGTTGGCAATAGTGATGCTTCACCCATCCCCTTAGCCCCAAAGGGCCCTTCTTTTTCATCAGTCTCGACCAAAATGCTGTTCATCTTTGGGATACCAATTGAGCGCGGCACCCGGTAACCAGCAAAATTAGGATTAAGCACGCGACCATTTTTAAAACGTAAATCTTCATAAAAGGTGTAGCCGATGCCCATGGCCAACGATCCTTCGATTTGTGCTTCCACCGACTGCGGGTTAATCGCCTTACCGATATCATGCGCATCCCATAATTCTAAAAGCTTAACCTCGCCGGTGTCCGTGTCAACTTCCACTTCCGCAATCTGGGCTTCAAAACCATAGGAACCAGAGACATTACCTTCGCCAGTACGAAAATCAATGGGTGTCGTCTTAGGATTATACGAACCACGGCCGATAATTTGTTTACCATAATTAAAGGAATAGCAAAGCTCCAAGGCCTTATCAAAGCTCATTAATTTGCGGCCATCGGCTTTAAAAATCACTTGTTCTGCCTTGATATCTAGGTCAGCAATATTTAAACCCTTATCCTTGGCAACGATTTCTAAGATTTGCATCTTGGCATCCCTGCCGCCAAGCAAGGCCGCATTACCAGAAATAAAGGTCACACGGCTGGCAAAGGAACCAGTGTCAAAAGGAGTAATTTCAGTGTCACCTGCCTTACACTTAATACGGCTATAAGAAACACCTAGTTCATGCGCGGCAATTTGGGAAAGCGCGGTGTTCGATCCTTGCCCAGTGTCAGCAGCGCCGGTAAATAAATACACGGAACCATCTTCCTCCACCTTGACAATAGCACCGGCAGATTCGTGGGACTTATACATTTTAGAACCCATAACATCAGCGGCAATACCAATGCCAATACCGCGCTTCTTAGCCCGCATCTTGCCACGTTTATTTTTCCAATCAGCAGCGACACAGGCTTTTTCAATACATTCCTTTAACCCATTGGTAGTCAGCACCATTTTATTGATGGTGACCATGTCGGGTGTCGTAATATTCTTTAAACGGAATTCCACCGCATCCATCCCTAAATCTTTAGCAAGCATGTCCATGTGGGATTCAATGGCAAAACCAGATTGCACCCCGCCAAAACCACGCATGGCACCAGAGATGGGGTTATTAGTGTAAACGCGGTAACCAGCCATATTAAAATGTTGAATTTTATACACCATGAAGATGCGCATCATCGCCGCGGCCAATACCGTTGGACCATAGGAACAATACGCACCGCCGTCGGCTAAAACCTCACCGGTCATGGCCATGATGGTGCCGTCCTTTTTAACACCGGTCTTAATTTTATATATCATGCCGTGCTTACGACGGGTGGTTGTAAATTCTTCTTCGCGGGTTAGGCAAATCTTTACTGGTAAACCTCCGGCCTTCTTTGAAAGCAAGCACGCGGCAAAATCCATCGGCAGCATTTCTAATTTACCACCAAAGCCTCCACCCACCGCCATCTTGATGACGCGCACATCATTTAAATCCATTTTCAAGGTTTTAGCTAAGGCTTCACGGCATTTAAAAGGCGCTTGGCTTGAGGACCATAAAGTAATTTTATTGGCAAAGGTTTCCCACTGACCCACACAAACATGAGGCTCCATGGGAGACGGGTGCGCCACTGGGCACCAAAATTTATCTTCACGCACTAAATCTGCTTCCTTCATCACCCGCTCGGCATTACCAAAATTAACCGGTAAGATCACCGCGATATTGTTTAGAGATTCATGGATTTGCGGGGCACCAGGCTTAATAGCTTCTTCAATTTCAAAAACAGCAGGCAAGATTTCATACTTAACTTCAATTAAACGCAGGGCTTCATCAGCTGTTTCTTCGTCAATAGCAGCAACAGCAGCTACTTCGTCCCCAATGTAGCGTACCTTATCCGCTTCCAAGGCCATTTGGTCAACCGTATGCGGGAAGAAATATTCATTGGAACCAAATTTAATTAAATGAGTGTCCTTGGCAGTCACAATCGCTTTTACACCAGGCAGGGCTTCTGCTTTTGAAGTATCTATGCTGATAATCTTGGCATGCGCGTGCGGGGAACGCAGCATCTTGCCAACGAGCATATTTGGGAAACCAACATCAAAGACATACTTCAATTGGCCCGTAACAATGGCCTTACCCTCGATGCGCGGCACGCTTTTACCCACCGGGTCAATGTATTGGTCGTCAAATTTAGATTTCTTAATCGCGAGTGCCATAATTAGAACTTTTTTAATGTAGGGTTTTGAGCCATTTGGTGTCCGGCTTCACGCACGGCTTCAAATATCTTTGGATACCCCGCACAACGGCAGATATTGCCATCAAGTGCATATTCAAT
>CAYNTZ010000202.1:0-3041 GCA_964400365.1 uncultured Planctomycetales bacterium
GGTAAATAAAAAGACGCCCCCCGCCAACGGCGAAGGGCGTCCACGATCAGGCTATCAGCCTATTTCTTAACCAACTCAAGCGGTGACGTAACGATGTCTAATGACCCCGTTACTATTCTTTTGCCCATATAGAAGCCCCCCTTAAGCAGGCCGCCACCTAAGGCAAAGGGCATAAACTTAGCCCCATCCGTTTCCGCTTTAATATTATCACGGACTTCTAAAGGAGAAGTCGCGATGTCCTTCACGCCGCCCTTGAATTTCTCAACAGCATCACCCGCGAAAGACGGTACAGCAAAAGCCACTACCATGACTGAAGCAATAATTAAGGATATAGTGCGTTTCATAACCTTACCTCCTGTTAGGGAACCCTCAAGGGCTCACCTCTACAATAAAGTATGGCATATCCTAGAGCTCTTGCCAGGCTAAATCATCAATTATGAGAAAGCGCTTTTTTAATAAGACGAATGAATAATAGCGAGAATAAAGAGGCTAATCACACATAGGAAACCCAGAATCCAGACTAAGGAGCGTAAAGCAGACCTATCCATAATGTAACATACGCCATAAACAATGCGCAGGGCAATAAAGGCAATGGCTAGGCAATTAATTATGCGCAGATCAACTCCCGCCAATTGAGCTAGAATCACAGCCACCGCAAAGGCAGGAAAGGCTTCAAATGAATTTAAATGCGCATAATGCGCACGCTTAACCCTTCCCTCTTGCCGCTCTAAAAATTCACGCGGCTTGCTGTTATCATAGCCTTTAGTGGCAAATTTAGCGTAGCCTACAAAAATATAGGGCAAAACAGCGGCGATTAATACACATAAATAGGCAATGATCATTAGCTTATCCTTTACTTTCTACGTATGCGCGACTTTATGTAAGATTTCTGTAATAAAGGTTTGATACTTAATGCCCAATCTTTTAGCTTTGTTCTTAATTAAAGATAAATCATCCCCATTAATACGGACATTTAACACAGCATCTTTACGACGCGCTTCTATCATACGAGCCATCCGTTCATTTTCTGCTTTACTAACAGGCACATATTCTCCCTTAATCAATGCATTTTCAATCGCTTTTTCTTGCCTGGTTAAATTCATTTTTCTCATCTAAATCTCCTTTCGATAAAGCTTCGTATATTTACGGCTAGGATATAACGTTTTAAGAAAAACTATCCCCTCTTTTTCTACAAATGGCACAACCCACACATACCCTTTAAACTTAAACAACATTACCTTTTGGTGCTGACGATTATGGTGATCAAATGTCCCGATATACCTACCCCCTAACACTTCATCAAAAGATGCGCCCCTTACTTTCTTAAGCCGTTGACTCTTAAGATCATCCCAATTCGGATTATCCATACAACAACCCCCTTCAAGAGCTATTGTATATACAATAGTATTACATATACTAACGCTCTTGGCAACTGGTTTATAATACCTGCTCCTGGGGGGATTTATATCAAACACTGTAGGGGAACAGTGTAAAAAACAAGCCCCCGATTGCTCGGGGGCTTTCAAGTTAGTTCTTTACCATTCCAGCGCGCCGCCGGTTTGGTATTCAGTGACCCGTGTCTCAAAGAAGTTCTTTTCCTTCTTTAAGTCGATCACCTCGCTCATCCATGGGAATGGGTTTGCGGAATTGTATTGCTTAGGCAGATTTAATTTTTCTAAACGGCGGTCTGCAATATACTGCACATATTCACGAATCAATGGTACATTTAAACCTAAAACACCATTAGGCAGGCAATCCTTGGCATAATTGATTTCTAATTCCACGGCTTGCTTAATGCGAGCGATTAAATGATTGGCAAATTCCGTGGTCCAGCAATAAGGGTTTTCTTGAATAATAGTGTTAATCAAATGAATACCAAAATTCATGTGAATACTCTCATCGCGCAGGATGTATTGGATTTGCTCACAGGTGCCTGGCATACGGTTTTGACGTCCAAAAGATAACATGGTCACAAAACCGCTATAGAAAAACAAACCTTCGGTCACCACATAAAAAGCAACTAAGTTATCAATAAACTTTTGCAACCCTTCCTTGGTGGATAAATCGACGTTGGTATCTAAAATACCGTCAGTACAACTCATCGAAAACTCATCTTTTTCGTAGATGGCCTTATTTTCACGGTACATATTGAAAATTTCAGTTTCATCTAAGGACAAGGATTCAACGATATACTGGAAGGTGTGCACGTGCACGGCTTCTTCGAAAGCTTGACGCAATAAATACTGGCGGCATTCCGGATTATCTACCATTTTAAAAATGGATAAAACGATATTATTCCCCACCAAGGTCTCAGCGGTTGAGAAGAACCCTAGATTGCGCTTAATCACATGGCGCTCATCAGGGGTAAACATCTTCTGATCCTTCCATTGCTCAATGTCGCGCTGCATGGACACCTCTGTCGGCATCCAGTTGTTCGCACAACCATCTAGGTAGAAATTCCAAGCCCATTTGTATTTAATAGGCACCAATTGATTAACGTCAACCGTACGGCTATTGAGGATGATTTTCTTATTATCCGCTGACACACGTTCACGCGTCATGCGGATACCGCCAGCACAATCTGGGGTGATGATTTTATTTTCTGACATTACTTTCTCCGCTTATTGACAGGATTCACAATCTTGCACGGGTTCAGCGCTGAGCTTAGGCGCTGTTGGCGCATCAGCCACACGCCCCTTCTCATCGCGCTGGCGTTGACCAACCACATCCGCGTATTTATTGATATCCAAGGTGCTCTTTTCAATACGAGTCGCCCCCATGGAACGCAGGTAATAGGTAGTTTTAAGCCCCTTTTCCCACGCATACATATACATATCACTTATCTTTTTACCAGAAGGTTTGGCTTGATACAAGTTTAAAGATTCACCCATGTCAATCCACTTCTGGCGGCGGCTGGCAGCTTCGATAATCCACTCGTAATCCACTTCAAAGGCGGTCGCATACTTCGCTTTTAAGTGAGATGGGATACGGGTGATTTCCTGCACGGAACCGTCAAAATACTTTAAATCATCAATCATTTC
>CAYNTZ010000203.1:0-3025 GCA_964400365.1 uncultured Planctomycetales bacterium
AATTAAATAAGGCTTCTTCCAAGGCTTTGGCGATACGCTGTTTGCCGGTGTCAATTTTTCCAGTGACGATGATAAAGGCGCTTTTGTGATTATATTTCTGGGCGCGGTTATCGGGCGTAATGTGGGAACGCTCCCAACCAAATTCACGTTTTTTGATATGTTGCGTTAATGAGGAATCGCTGTCAAAGACTGGAGCCAAGATAATCCCGCCTCCGGCGATTTCATAATTATCAACCAAGACAAAACGGCCGGTTGCGGCAATTTCACCAACTAAGTCAAAGGCCACTGGCTTCATGGCTTCAAAGATGATTTCGCCAACTTCATGACGGTCCACATGCGGCTTTTGGCTGGAGGATAACTCTGAGGCATTAAGTACATGAACGATGTCACTGACAACCACTGGCACTTGAGCCGTGGCAATTTTTAATTTATAGGTTTTGTTCTTCACCAGCGGTTGCTTACCCATCCAAAAGACATTGGCTTTAAATTTATTACTCACCTGCGGCAATTTATCCCCGGCCTTGCAAAGCACTTCACCAGGTTTAATATAAATCTCGGTGTCATAGGTAAAACCAATGGATTGACCGGCAGAGGCATTCATGCGCTTAGGGCCGTTGAAATATTCCACAGATTTGATGCGGTTCTTTTTACCTGAGGGCAAAAAGATAATATCATCGCCCACCTTGATGGTGCCAGTCTCAACGCGTCCAGCCACGATACGGCGCTCATCACCTTCTTCGGTAAATTTATAAACATCCTGCACCGGCATACGGAAAACTTGATTTTCTAACGGGGCGGCTTTTTCAAAGGAATCGAGTACCCCTAAAATAGGCTCTCCCTTATACCAAGACATCTTAGGTGATGGGCCAATCATGTTGTCGCCATGAAAGGCGGCAATAGGGATAAAGGTTTTGGGCACCAGGCCTATTTCATTTAAGAATTTGGTGTAATCACCTTTGATTTGTTCAAAGACTTTTTGGTCATAATTAACCAAGTCCATTTTGTTAACACAAACCGCCACATTCTTAATGCCTAAGAAACGCATCACATAGCCATGGCGTTTGGAATTCTCGCGAATCCCTTCATGGGCGTCAATTAACAACAGTGCGGCCTCTGCTCGGGCAGCACCGGAAATCATATTCTTTAAGAATTCAATGTGGCCTGGGGCATCAATGATGATGTAGTCGCGCTTGGCTGATTTAAAAAAGGAACGGGCCGTATCAATAGTGATCCCTTGGGCTTGTTCATCTTTAAGCGCATCGAGTAAGAAAGCATACTCGAAAGGTTTAGCGTTGCGGGCGCAATTCGCTTTAACGGCTTCTAATTTACCATCCGGCAAAGAACCAGTGTCAGCTAAAAGACGGCCAACCAGCGTCGATTTACCATGATCAACATGCCCAACAATAACCACATTCATCTGTTCGCGCGGTGTTTCCATTACATATATCCTTCTTTGCGTAGCGTTTCTAAACCGCCGCCATCTTCCTTGTCTTGGGCGCGGCCGGAACGCTCAGCAATATTTTTAAATTTACCGGAACGTAATTCATCAATAATATCTTTAACATTCTTCGCCGTTGAATCAACCGGCGTGGTGCAGGGGTAACAACCTAGGGAACGGTAACGCTTACCCTTACCTTGATCAAAGTAAAGATCAGTAATGGGGATATTTTCACGCTCAATATATTCCCAAATATTTAATTCCGTCCAATCCAGTAACGGGTGAATGCGCACATGGGTGCCTGGGGCAAAATCAGTTTTAAATTGATTCCATAATTCCGGCGGCTGATCCCCCACATCCCAATCACTATTGCGGTCACGCGGCGAGAAATAGCGTTCCTTGGAACGTGACCCCTCTTCATCTGCACGGGCACCAACGATAACGCCAATATAAGGCTCTGTATTGGTATCGAGCTCATACTTACCTGTTTTATGATTCAACCGTTGACGCGGCCAGGTGCCTGCCAAGGTGTTTTTCAAAGCATCTGTCTTTAAGGCTTTGCAACAGCTAATGCGATCAATGGCGCCGTCTGGATAGGTGCGCTTATCCTTTAATGCTTGAACGTTTTGGCCTACAATCATGTTTAATTTATATTTTAATGCAAGCTCATCACGGTAGGTAATCATCGCTGGCACCTTATAGCTTGTATCGATATGCACCAAAGGAATGGGCACATGACCAAAGAAGGCTTTACGGGCAAGCCACAACAATACAGTCGAATCCTTACCGATCGACCATAACATGACCAACGACTTAAACTCACGGTAGGCTTCCCGCAAGATATAAACGCTTTGAGCTTCAAGCGCGTCTAATTTATCCATTTGCTTGTTCATTTCTTAACACCCTTCCACTTCGGATTATTGTGCAGGCCGCATTCTTTTTGTTCAGGTAATTCCCACCACCAGCGGCCGGCACGGATATCTTCGCCTTCTTTAATAGCACGCGTACATGGTGCGCAACCGATAGAAACAAAGCCTTGCGCATGCAAGGGATTTACATCCACCTTGTTAGCTTTAATGTAATCACGCACCTGCTCCAAGGACCAATCAATTAGCGGATTAATTTTGATTTTATTATTAGCCGCATCCCACTCAATAACCTGCATATCAGCCCGGGTCACGGCTTGCTGACGGCGCAATCCCACCATCCAGGCATCCTTATCTTTAAGGGCGCGTTGTAAAGGTTCGACCTTGCGAACCCCGCAGCAGGTTTTACGATTTTCGACACTTTCATAAAATAAATTAATCCCTTTGGACTTAACCATCTCTTCAACAGCCTTGGTATCGGGATAGTAAATCTTGAAATTAATATTCGAATAACGCTTTTGAATCTTAGCCATCAACTCATAGCTCTCTGGGAATAAACGGCCGGTATCCAAGGTAAAAACTTCAATCCCAGGCGCTACCTTGGCAATCATATCCGTAATAACTTGATCTTCTTCACCTAAGGAAGTAGCAAAGGCAATTTTTGGCCCAAAGGTATCAAAGGCTAACTTTATAATTCCTTGGGCATCGAGATTTTTTGATT
>CAYNTZ010000204.1:0-2991 GCA_964400365.1 uncultured Planctomycetales bacterium
TGCTGTCTTAGCCATTGTTCATAGCCTCCTTTAACTGAAAAGCTTCCTTTATTTGCTCTATTGAGAAATATTTACCACTGCGTTCTACCTCATGCACCATGTCGACCATCTTGTCATTCAAGGGGCATGGCAATTTAAAATGAGAAGCTAATTGCACCACTTCGCCATTAATGAAATCAATCTCGGATGTTTTGCCTCGCATAATACTTTGCAAAATTGACCCATATAAGGGTTCCTTACTTAAATTGGTGAGTGTCTTATTCATAATGCCCGCTGCCTGATCAAGAGGCATATTCGCTAAACCTAAAATACGCTCCTTAGGGAAATCCGGCAAGGACACCAACTCAATCTTTGCTTCTTGGACAATGCCCACCCCCTCTTTAAGAAGCATGATACTTAAACGGCATAAATCTAAGTCCACAAAGGTTTCCTGCATGCTTTTGCCAATTAAAGCGGGGATGCAATTATTAAAATTCACAAAGAGCTTTAAATATTTCATGCCCGTTATATCGGTGCTGGTCACTGTTTTAAAAGCCTTACCTAAGACTTCAGCAACCTTATGCGTGGTTGGATCAAGCGTTGTAAAGGGACGGCCGATAATCCAATCACCTTCGAAATTAAAGGTAATCTCCCCTGGCCTTACATAGGTCGCACCAAACATCACAATGCTCGAGAGTTGACGTTCACGGTCAAAATGACAGCTCAGCAAATTATCCGCCTGCACACCATTTTGACTGGTCAAAACCAATCCGGTATCGAGGAAATCACTATTGATCGCAAAAGCCTCTTCGATATCCTGGGTCTTGGTGGCAAAGATAACCAAATCATAGGCCTTGTCTAATTTAGTCATGGCCATAACCTTGATATTATCTACGCCGCGCACGCCCTTGATACTTAAACCTTTAGCGTTAATCGCGTCAACCTGATCCGCCTTACCAACCAACACCAGCTCTTGTCCTGCCTTTGTTAGGTAAGCGGCCACCGTTGAACCTATGGCACCTGCACCAATAACGGCAATCTTCATTTGATATACGCCTTATAATTAAAACCGACTTCGGTCATGATCCGAATCATTAACGAGTAAAAGGCCTTAGGCACTTCTGTATGAAAAGCGGCAACAATATCTGACTCTTCCACTTGCAGAGAACCCCGGCCTTGCGCATTCTGCTCAGCCTTTTTGTTGACTACTTCCTGGGCAATCCCCCGGTGAAACAAGGGAATTAAATTGAGCATACGATTATATTTAGCTAAGGCGCCTGCTTCCCATTTCATTGTTGTTTGAACGGAGACCATAATTACCTCGACGCCTGCACGCGTGAATTCGCTTCAAATTTAGCGATATTGTTCATAAAGTCCTTCACGCACAATTTAACGCGCATGTCGTAATCGCTTTCCATAATGCGGTGAATACGTTCCGGCTTGGAGTAATATTCACGCATACACCAAGAACCCAAACGGCCCACATCTTCAACAGACAAGAAATCCGTTGGAATTACAGGGTGTTGAAAATCCCAATCCTTTAAATTAATCGTTTCAGGATCAAACCACTTTTGTTGAATACCATAACGCCAATCCGGGGAATTAGGCACTGGTGTTAAATAATCTAAAGCAAAGACATCTGGATCGATTTCTTCAGCGGTTTGTAGGCGCTGCTTAATCTTTTCTTCCGTATCTTCACGTAAACCAATCAACACCGTACCAACCGTACCGATATTATTAGAACGCAACAATTGAATAGTTTTCTTAATTTGGTCAATGGTGACACCCTTGCCTGTCTTGACTAACTGGGAATCACTTTCCACTTCGACACCGGTCAAGGCCATGAACAAACCAGCCTTACGCATCAAGGGTAGTATATCCGTCTGGGAAATCCATTGGTCGGCACGGCCTAAGCAGACCCAACCGATTTTATTCCCGCGCTTGATCTTCTCTTCGCAGAATTCAATCATCGCCTTAGTATCGCTGTTAAAGGCATCATCCTGCATAACAACAGTCGTCACGCCATACTGCTTTTCCAGAACATCTAATTCATCAACAATACGCTTACCTGAAAGCCCACGCCATGAGGTAAAATCCTTAGAGGCCGAACGACTGTCATACAACGCCCATTCATAACAGAAATGGCATTTGCCAGGACAGCCGCGGGAGGTCATCAATTCCGCAAAAGGCTTCCAATAGGTATGGCCTACATATTTATCCATCGGGAATAAATCATAGGCTGGCATGGGCAGGACATTTAAATCCGGGATAAGCCCGCGGTGCGGCCCCACCACAATGGTATCCTTATCACGACGAGAGACGAGCCCTGGAATATCACGCATATCCTTAGACTTGGTCTTTAAATTATTAAGCAAATCTTCCAAGGTGATTTCACCTTCACCGATCAAGATATAATCAATGGTGGGGTTTTGACGCATTTGACGGTCATAATCAGCTGAATACCAAAGGCCGGAGGCAATGGTGGTGATTGATGGATATTTATTCTTAATCAAACGCAGGGCTTCGTTAAAATACCAGATAACCGCAGCCCCTAAGGTTGAAAATAATTGATCACCGACAAATACATGGGTAGGCTTAATTTCGCCTATCTTAACCAACATTGAATCCCAATCCATATCCATGGCACGGCAATCCAAGGCCACCACTTCGGCAATGCCTTTGGAGCGGATATAGGCCGCTACCTGGGCATGCATCTGATTAGCTGCCTTGTGCATCCCGTGTGAATCCCACGCTTTTAACGGCGGGGTTAAAAATAAGATTTTCTGTTCCATGATATTCTCTCCTGTAGTGTTACTTTATTAATCTTAAATTCCAAGGATAGGTGTATTCCAATCCTTTAAACGTTCGAATGGCACCCTTGATGCTACAAAAAATATTAAGAAGCCAGAATAAAAAAAAAGCCATAATGGTGATAGGCAAACCAATAACCGTAAACGCAATTAAAAAAACTACTGACACATAAATCACCAAGGAAATTTGAAAATACAACGC
>CAYNTZ010000205.1:0-2925 GCA_964400365.1 uncultured Planctomycetales bacterium
TGCCGGAGAAAATCCATTCTAATAAAGCCCAGCTGATAGCAGCCATTGCCGCAGCCGTATTGGTCGTTACAAAGGCGTTAGCTGCTAAACCGCCAGCACCTAAGGCAGAACCTGCGTTGAAACCAAACCAACCGAACCATAATAAGGCCCCACCTAAGACAACGAAAGGCACATTATGTAAGGAAGGCTTATCCAAGCCTAAACGTTTGCCTAAGAATAATGCAGTCACTAAACCAGCAATACCGGCATTAATGTGAACAACTGTACCACCTGCAAAATCCAGGGCGCCCATATTGCGGATGAAGCCACCAACCGCCCAAACCATGTGGCAAACAGGGGCATACACCAAGGCAACCCACAAAACAGTAAAGATCACAAAGGCAGAAAACTTCATGCGTTCCGCAAATGCCCCAATAATCAAGGCCGGCGTAATAATGGCAAACATGGCTTGGAAGATCATGAAGGCCAGGTGCGGAATAGTCCCAGCATAATCAGCATTCACGTCTTGCCCAACACCCTTTAGCATCAACCAATCTAGGCCACCGATAAAGGCATTGCCCTTACCAAAGGCCAAGCTATACCCAAAAACCACCCACAAAACACTTACAATGGCCAAACAGGCAAAACATTGCATCAAAATACCTAACACATTCTTGCGACGCACCATGCCCCCGTAGAAGAACGCTAAACCTGGGGTCATCAGCATAACTAGCGCTGCTGAAACCAGGACCCATGCCGTATCGCCGGCATTAATTGGATTTGTTTCCATTACCACTACCTCCTGTTTATTGTTAATGATGAATTTACCCTAATCAGGCCTCAATGCCCAACTTCCTAAAACAACACCAGCCGCAACCGCTGGAAAAAAGGACATGTTCCAATAAAAAAGCCCAGTTGCCTAAGGTGCTGCTTGTTTAGGAAACTGGGCGTCCTTGCCCTTTTAAACTGCTCATCCACTGATGCAGTTTAAAATAAAAAAGCCCTGACCGAAAAATTGGATCAGGGCATCAATGCCTGCTAAATGTTCGCCTTAAGACAACCTTGCCTTAAAACTTTTATAAGTATATCTGCTATTTTAAACTTGTCAAGAAATTTTCTCAAATCCCCTTTTGCAAATCAGCCATAAGCATGATGGATTCAGCAATATCCTTCATCGACCGGCAAGAATCCATGCTTTTTTTATGGATAACCTTATAGGCCGCCTCCTCGGAAAGATTGTTCATTTTCATCAACACGCCCTTAGCGCGCTCAACCAGCTTACGGGTCTCCAAAGCATCCTTGGCTTTTAACGCCTCTTCCATCAGCTTGGTGTTTTCAACTGCCACCGCCGCTTGGTTGGCCACCATCTGCAACACATTAATCTCTTCCTCATTAAATGCATGCGGCTGCTTGGTGTAGACATTAATCACGCCAATCGCCTTGTCTTTTAAGATCATCGGCACTGCCACCATGGATGTTAAGCCTTCCTTGACCGCTAAATCACGGTAAGCATATTTCTCATCCTTACACACATCATACACAATCGCAGGCTTCTTAGTCTTTATGACTGAACCGCTTAGGGAATTTTCTACCTTTATATCGGGCTTCTTTTTATAAGCATCGCTCAAGGATTGGGTGGCCTTAATCGAAAGCTCCATGCCCTTTTCATCTAATAACATAATCGAACAGATCTTGGAATTAAGCATTTCCGCGGTCACCACTACAATAAGATTTAAGATCTCATCCAAATACCGTTCGCTGGTAATTGATTGGCTTACCTTAACTAGAGCGTCAAACTGGGCCGCCTTTGTTTTAGTCTGTTCAAAAAGCCGGGCATGGTCAATCACCCCGCCCACTTGCTTGGCAATCATCTCTAATAGATTGACCGAAGCCTGGGAATAATCCTGCTCACGCTTGTGTTGGACATTAATAACCCCGATGGCCCTTCCCTTATATACAATAGCAACTGAGAGAAAAGCTTCATAGCGGTCTTCCGGCAGTACATCAAAATTCTTAAACCGCGGATCCTTATACGCATGGGCCTTAATCGCCACGGTTTCATTTTCGCGCGCCACCCAGCCGGTAATCCCCTCGCCCACCTTTAACACCAAGGCCCCAAGCTCCTTCTTATGCGAAGTCTTGGACGCCATCAACACTAAATTTTCTTTCTTATCATCAAACAGATAAACAAAAACAGAATCAGCCCCGGTCATCTCAGTAACAATCTTAACAACCAGCTGCAAGGTGAGATTTAAATCAAGTTCGGAAGAGGCAATATCAACCACTGTCCTTAAAATTTTCAATTCCTGCACCGCGCCAATATTCAGTTTTCCGTCCGTACTATTTCTGGCCATAAATTCTATTAAATCCTTTCCATCCCTTAAGTTGCCACTAACCACATTAACCGCCAACACTTAAAAGAAAACATTATACAAGATTCTTGACTTTATTTCATTCTTTTCTATATTAGTATCATCTGTTTAATTTCAACAACCCTTTAGGCACAATTATTTAAATGCAGGCGCCATCCCTTTTCTTTTACTTTTTTGCCATCGCCATGGTCATGGCCAGCTTATGCGTGGTGCTCGCGCGCAATCCTCTCTATAATGTATTGTCTTTAGTCGTCGTCATCTTTTCCCTTTCTTCACTATTTATTCTACTGGAAGCCTTTTTTGTCGGCATGATCCTCCTGCTTGTTTACGCGGGAGCTGTTATGATCTTCTTCCTCTTTGTGGTCATGTGCTTAAACCTGACGGATAAATCATTGCTTGCCACCAAACAAAATCATTTTCGCCTGCTGGGATTATCTGCAGGCGGCTTATTTTTCTTAAGCTCTTTCTTTGCCTTTAAAAGCGTTGCCGCCGCCGTATCCTTAGGGCCATCAACCGTACGCGGCACCATTGAAGCCGTAGGTAATGAGACCGTGACTCTCGCTAATGGCAATGA
>CAYNTZ010000206.1:0-2873 GCA_964400365.1 uncultured Planctomycetales bacterium
CTTTTAATGATCTATGATTTACAGGCAAAATTATGGGTTCGGACGCTTTCAGGCAATGACACAGTTTTTGATGCGATAGAGCGTAATTATAAATTCAACCGCGGCTTTGAATTCTTTCCGAATATGCCATCCTTGTGTGCTATCAGGAAGGATGAAGGCTACGTTTTGATAGACTTAACGACAGGCAAGGATATTTCTACAAGGATGGAAGCAGGACAAGAATTGCTGGTTAAACAAATTTATGTTAACTCAAAATTCGATGCGCTAGTACTGCGATATGCTAATGGCAAATATATTTCTTTGGATAAAACAGATTATGAAAGAGACATTCAGGGTATCGCGTTTCAGAATAGCCCGATGCAATTACATTCAGATCAATCAGGAACCCAGGAGATTATCTATGATGAATGGGGACGCATACATTTTAATGAAAGCCCCACCATTTCCATTGATGTGAGTAAGCCGGGCATTATTAAGATTGACTCACTTGCCCCTGGGGTTGATCTTGTGGACGAAGGCTTGCCTGGCGGAAAGACGCTGAGGATAGAAGGTGCCGTGACCCCTGTTAGCAATAAGCCCTTGTTTTATGATCCACGAATGCAGAACATTTTTTTCATTAAAGACGGGGAATTGCATTATGGACGGGATGATAAAAGCACATCAACCCCTCATTTTGCCTTAGATGACCCACAGGCTCCAAGATTCTTGGTGGGAGCATTCGGTGAACGGTATAGCTTTTTAGATTTTAGCAATAAAAGCGGTAAGAGTAAGAATTTGGAGTTTTCCCTTAAAGATTTCCCCAACGTCACCTGGGATGGCAAGTATTTCGTCTTTTACAATGCCGATGCCACACGCTTTGAATATGTGGATCCTAATAATCCTACGAAGAAGAATCAGCCCCAACCCGTTCAACCGCAGAAATCTTTTGTATCAGAACAGAAGCCTGCCCAGGCCAATGAACATCAATATGATATTGTTCTTCTAGGAGGAGGCGCCTATGTTCTCTCTAAGGATGGCACCTTGATCGATGGCACCGGGGCAGAGCGCATCGAGCGCGTTGCCGGAGATGTTTTTTATTTATACAAAGGATTGACCAGAACCATTTATGCCTTTGGTCAATATCAAGGTCCTGGGGAGATTGTTGATATTAAAGGAGAGACAGTGCTGATTAGCAGGAAAGACAAGGTATTGATTTTAAACTCAAAGGCGCGGGGGGAGCAGTTTGTTGAGCGCTGGGCTAATTTGGACAAAGATGCTTCGTATAAGATTTCTGCTAGTGGCAGGTATGTTTTTGAGTTCAGGGGTAGCGGCTCTAATAAGGAAAGAAGCGTGGCCTTCTTGGATATGCTGGGCAAAGAAATCAAGACCTGGACGCCAATTGATGGGGCAGTCGGGGATACGATGATTGTTGATGAACATGCGAATGTCCTTGGTGTTAAAGTGGGTAATCATTACCGTGTTTTTTATATGAAGGATGGCAGGGTAGAAAATATTGCTGGATTATATCCAACACCGATAAAACAATTTAGAACAGATCCTTCAGGGACCTTGCTTCTTCTTAAAAAGGAAGGTGGCAGGACAGGGATTGTTCCTTTAAAAGATGGATTTATGATTCAGGAACATATTGGCAATGTTTATATTTCACAAGAAAGAAAATCTGTGTTTTTTGTAATAGATAGCGGTTTTGGCACAGAAATTGATGTTAAGACGGGTAAAGAAATAGACGGATGGCTGCGTCGTCATGAAGGTAAGCAACTGCCAATAGTATGGGCGGCCATGGGAGAAAATGGCTTTGAGCCTTTTCGATTGGAAGATGATCAGTTTATCCCCATGGGCCCGGAAAATGGGCTTAAGACGCCTGATTTTGTTATGGATATGGAGTGGCATGTGGATGGGAATACTTTTATGACTCATCAGCGCGAACATGTAAGCGGTGAGAATTATGTATTTATCCAGACGCCAGGTGTTAGGGCCACGGCGATTCAGGTGTCAGCAGATTTTGATAAATACGGTCGCATTGAAGGCCGCAATGGTTTTCATTATGGCGTTTTGCCAAACGGAGAGGTTGAATTATTTGTAGATACCAATAAGGCGCATCAAAAGAATATTAAATTTAAACAGCAGCGGTGGTATATATCAAAGAACAGAAGATTTGTTTTTATGGAAGTTCCAGGAGAGGAGTTTTTGTCATCCGTTATTGATTTAGGAGAAGATGCGACAAGGTTCTTTGCGGATGTGCCTAAGGATGTTATTCCAAACGGCTATAAGATTCGGGGGGTTAATAATAATGTTTTTGAGTTTTTTAATGAAAACTTAAACAAGGTGCTTTATTTCGACCCGCAAGCCTATGTGGATTCACTTGTCGAACTAGAAGAATCGCCTCAAGAAAAGCCGTTTCTCACTAAGGCAAAACCCGGACAGGCAAATCAACACAAGGTGGAAGTGCGTCAGTATGCGGATAATCGTTACCATCTAGTTGAAAGCGGTTCTGATGTTATTGCATTTAAAGGGCAACATTTTCAGAGCGTTACCCGTTTACAAGGGGATAATTTTCTGGGAGATGTGGGGTTTGGCGCGCAGATTTTGTATTTACACAATAAGAGTCCCATTTTTTTATCTAAGCCAGCATATGTTTATCGCGTTAAGGGGAAGCTAGTTATCTTAAAGAATAATGATGAGTATAAGATTATTCACACAGACACCGGAGAAATTAAAGATTTAGGAAGCGATTTAAATATTACAAATTTGGATGTTTCTGCCAGCGGCAGGTATGTTTTTATGAGAACTACATTTGGCGATATTGCGTATATTGATATGGAGCAGCTGGAGGATGTTCATGTGCTTGATGAAGGCGATTCCTTTGTGGTAGATGA
>CAYNTZ010000207.1:0-2862 GCA_964400365.1 uncultured Planctomycetales bacterium
GTTCCAAATGCTGAGTTGTTAACGGGGCCGGTTTTGGTTAATGAAAAGGGTGAGGTGATGGTCATCGATTTTGGTATTGCAGGAGATGAAGGGGAAGGGGTTAGCGCCTACTCGGGAAGTTTTGCCCCATCCCATGATGGTGAACGTAGGAGGGATTCAGATGTTTATAGTTTTGGAAAGACATTGGAAGAGCTTTTTTTAGGTAAAGATAGGAAGCAATCAGACATTTCAGCTGAAGACATGCGTAAGAGTGGTTTAAAAAATCTTATTGAAAATATGTCTAAGACTTACAGAAAAGAACGCAAGCCTGCTGATATGAAGGGTGTGGTAAGTAGACTTCAGCAAATAAAGAAATATTTTGAAGCAAAAATGATCGTCATGTCGACTCCTGCAGAACAGGTTGTTCCTCTTCAAGATTCTGAATATGAGATTGCAAGCGTTGAAACCACGTATGATTTAAAGGGTAAATATAGCAGCACCAATAGGCCGGATCGCCGTGATGGCAAGAATCTTGCTTTAAAGATGGAAGATTATTTTGATTATTTAAGGACTGATGTTGTTAGCGATTTACTTGGGTTTGCATTTGAGAATGCTGCAGGGCATGGGGAAAGAAATGATTATTCAACGGTGGAAGCTGATATAAAGATTTTGAAAGATGAGATTGTTGTTCGGATATTTAATGATTTTGATGGGGAATTGCCCAGGGAAATTAATGGCGCTGTTTTTGATTCATCATCGGATAATATTGAAGTCCCATGGAAATCGCGGGATAGAGCTAAGGGGGGATACGGAATAGGGGTGCCTCATATTTTGAATGATTTAAAATATGTATATTCGCCACGTGTTCAGACTACCAAAAGGCCAAGCGTCCGCTGGTCTATGGTTAATAAAGGAAAGGGGAAGAAGGTTCTTTTTGAACTTAGAATTCCCATGTTAACTGCTGAAGAATTAAAAGCGCGTGATCTGGATAAAATTAGCAAGAGGACTGAGAAGATTAAAGCTGCAAAGGCTGCTACAGAAGCAAAAAGAAAGGTGGCTAGGTTGAAAGGGTTGATAGCCAAAGGGATGGAAAAGCTAGGGGAAAAAGATTTACAAGAAGCAAACAGATTGTTGAATGATTTAATACATATTTTTGACAAGTCTTTGGATTATGATTCCGGGTTTATATTGCTGGAAGATTTATTACATATACTACCTGCTTTTAAGCAAGGGGCAGAGGCTAAATTAGCGGTGCCTGTATTAATTAAAGCAATAAAGAAGAATTATTCGCTGAAAGAGTTAGCACAATGTTTAATTGGCATTGGCGTGGAGGAGAATTATTTCGCTGATTTAATGGATATTTTAAAAAGATCAATAACAGAGGGGAGTCTTGAGTCGATTGGGCATGCGTTACAGTTAACGGGGAGTGTTAAAGGTAAGACAAAAGAAGTTTTACCTATTGCTATTAAAGCTCTTGCTATAGATAAATATGGTGATGATGTAGAAAAGGCAATCATAGAGCTGAAGCCCACAAGAGAACATGTTGCTCAACTGATAACTATTCTTAATGAAGCATTGGGTAAGGAGTCAGAGAATTATTATGCGGTGAGTCATATAGCTGCTGTTTTAGGGAGCATGAAGGAAGAAGCGAAAGAGGCCTTACCAGTCTTGATTAATAGCTTAAGAATAGATACGTATGAAGATAATCTAGCTGATGCCATTATTGCTATAAAACCAAATAAAGATCATGTAGCTCAATTAGCCCAAGTGTTAAGGGATGCTAATGGTCGACCTTCGAAAGAGTATTATACGGTACAACATGTGTTCAAGATTTTAAAGGCTATGGGCAAGGAGGCGGCAGAAGCACTACCTACCATGATTGATAGTCTAAGGATTGATAAGTATGGGGATGATTTTCCAGATGCCATCATTGCTCTTGGCCCATCAAAGGAGCATCTTCCGTTGCTCATGAAAGTTATGCGTGAAGGGATGGCGAGAAAATCAGAAGAATATTATGCGGTTAGGCATGCGGCAAAGGTGTTGGGAAGTATGGGGCAAGAGGCTTCATCGGCCCTGCCGTTATTGATAGAAGCGCTTACTTTAGATATTTATTATGGTGACGATATTGCAGATGCAATAATTCAGATTGGTATTGATATGAGCCATGCAGCTCAGTTGGAATCTATTTTTACCGGGAATATCAATGGTTCCTCAGAGAATCATTATACGGCTGTTCATAGTGCAAAGGTTTTAGGGAGTATAAAGAGAGAAGCAGGCGATGTTATTAGAAGATTAAATGAACAAGCGCAGGTGTTAGAAAGTAGTTATCAAAAAGCACAAATTAATAAGGCTTTTGATGCGGCGATGAGTGCAGATATTTGGTCACCGGATCAATGGATGGGGATGCGGCAGGACTTGAAGGGTTTTAGCAATACTTATGTTTATAAGGAAATCCAAGGGTTGGATAATATTAATAGAATGCTTCAAGCGGGAGAGGCTGATTTAGATAAGCTAGCGATTGGAGATGTGGAATTTAATATAGACCCTGATATTAAGAACGATGTAGCTGAGTTATTACAGGAAGAAGATATGCAGTGGATGTTTAAAGATATTAATAATGTGAAAATTATTTTGATAGATCAGGGGCCTCAAGCGCTGTCTGTGTTTGGTAATGTGATTACTATTCACCGAGGCGTGTGGGAAGCGTTGCAGAATGAGCCAGCCGTATTGAAAAGAATTGCTTTAAGAGTAATGTTGGTCACTGCCTTTTATGGGTTATTGAATAAGGGGGAAGAACTCAAAGATTATCAGAAATATATGCAGGTGTTAAAAGAGGATTCTATTCATCCGCAAGTTAATGCTGAAAGTGTAATGATGGGGTTG
>CAYNTZ010000208.1:0-2849 GCA_964400365.1 uncultured Planctomycetales bacterium
TTGCATCAATTGCTAAGGTGGTCTTACCCGTCTTACGGTCACCAATAATTAATTCACGCTGGCCACGACCAATAGGGGTCAACGCATCAATAACCTTGATACCGGTTTGTAAAGGTTCATGCACATTCTTACGGTCAATAATACCAGGAGCCTTTAATTCAATTTGCTGCCATTGGGTCGGCTTAATGGCCGGTTTCCCATCAGCTGCCGTCCCTAAACCATCGACAATGCGCCCTAATAAATCATCACCTGCCGGGACTGAGGCAATCTTACCCGTACGCTTGACTTCATCACCTTCTTTAATTTGGGTATCCTTTCCAAAAACAGCAATACCCACATTATCCGTTTCAAGATTTAAAGCCATCCCTCGCAAGCCATTATTAAATTCAACTAACTCGCCAGCCATGACATTGGTTAACCCATGCACACGGGCAATGCCGTCCCCCACACTTAAGACAGTACCAATCTCATAGGTATCCATCTTGCTTTGAAAATCAGCCAGCTGTTGTTTAAGGATTGAGGAAATTTCATCTGCATGTAGATGTTCTGACATAGGTTATCCTTTTAAATACGTTGCAATGCTTTGCGTTTATAATCTTGTAATTCGTTCTTAAAACTATATTCGTATAATTTCCATGAATTAAAAACACGTATCCCACCGATCATCGATGAATGAACCGCATAGGATGGGATAATATCCTTGCCGGTTAATGACTTTAATTTTGCAATAATCATTTCCTTCATTTGAGCATCCAACGGGAAAGCCGACTGGATCAACGCCTTAGAAAGCTTATTAGCCTCCAAATGAACCTCTTCATACGCAGCAATAACCTCATTAAGCAAATTCAACCGCCCCTTAAAGGCAATAAACAATAAAAATTGCATCACTACCGGCACAAGCTTTTTAGCAAAAAGCGCCGTTAATACCTTTTGCTGCTCTTCAATGGACAATAACGGGTTATGGATAAATTGCCGAAAATCATCAACATCCTGGATGATCTTGGCAATTTCTTGCATATTGGACTGGACTTGGGGTAATTGATCCGTCGGGACAGAATCAACCAATGCTTTTGCATAACGCCTGGCAATGATCATCTCACTCATGCGCCCATATCCTTAGCAACAGCTTCTTGCATTAACTTACGGTTTTTATCCATATCCAAATTTTCTTTTAAAACCTTTTCAGCTAAATGAATGGCCGTATCAATAGCTTCCCGCTTTAAATCCTGCGTGACCCGCTGGCGTTCACCCGCAATTTGGGCATGAGCACTGCTTAAGATTTCCTGGGCGTGAACCTTGGCCTTCTTTTCAATATCAATAGCCACTTCAGCTGCGGCTTGACGAGCTTGTAAGATTATTTGCGCCGCTTCACTCTTGGCCTCTTCTAAAATCTGTTGCTTTGTCTTACCGACAGATTCCAGCTGAGCCTTAGCTTGGTCTGCATCCGCTAATGATTGACGAATATAATCTTCACGCTTTTGCAAATTTTCAAGAATAGGCTTCCAGGCAAATTTCTTTAAAATAGCTAACAACGAAAAGAAGGTTACCCAAGTTAAAATAAGCATCACCATATCCGGCGCAAAAATATCCGGTTGATGCTCTGCTGCTGCCACAGGATGCTGTTGTATTGTAGATTCAGCCATGTGAAATATTCCTTAATTTATGATTTTAATGCCAAGAAGCACAAAACCGCACAGAACAAGGCAACCCCTTCGATAAGAGCGGCACCGATAAACATAACAGTCTGAATTTTACCCGCTTGTTCCGGTTGACGGGCAATGCCGTTAAGCGCGGCTGAAACAACTTGGCCAACCCCAATACCGACACCGATCGCAACTAAACCAGCCCCAATACCTGCTGATAACTGACCTAAATGCAAAATGTTTAATTCTGTACCCATAATGTCTCCCTTTCGTTAATGTTCCGGATGATACATTTGTCCTATAAAAACTGCTGATAAAAGCGTAAAAATAAAAGCCTGCAAGAAAGCAACTAACACTTCCAAGATTGAAATCCCAACAGCTAATACCACCGCCGGTAAAGCAGCATAACCAATCAACACCACCAAACCCAACAATGACAAAATAACCATGTGCCCGGCTAACATATTAGCAAAAAGACGGATCATTAAGGCAAAGGCCTTAATAAAAATACCAACAAATTCCAACGGCACAATTAAAAATAAAATGGGGATGGGCACACCAGAAGGCTTAATCGCATGGATGAATCCATGAATACCGTTACGCACAATAGCCCCCACCGTCATAAAACCTAAAATAATGAATGCCAATGCGCCTGTCACATTAATATTAGCTGTAGCCGTCGCAAAAAGCGGAATCATCCCAATTAAATTCATCATTAAAATAAAGGTAAAAAACGTACATAAAATTGGCGTAAATTTGTTTCCATCTTTTTCCCCTAAAGCTGGGCGAGCAATCTGGTCACGCACAAATACGACTACTAACTCCAATACATTGGTCATCCCCTTAGGTACGCGTTGATCTTTTTTATAAAGGACACAACCAACAAAGATAAGGATGGCAGCCACCAAAAGCATAATAATGGCATGTAAGGAAGCAAATTCAGGTATCTGGATAGCAGGCAGGAAAGGAAGTTTCCATTCCTGAGAATCAAGTACATGATGCATCATGTACTGGTCAAGCTGAAATTCATGGGGTGTGCTTTTCATAGGCCCTGGCAGATTAAAACAAATTTATTTCAAATGCAATAAAAAACCAATAAAAATTTCTTTAAGAATATCTCTAAGTATCTGAATCCGCTTTATTTAACTCAATCCAAACAATATAAAAAACATAGATTAAGGCTAAAACTGCGCCCACGACCGTCCC
>CAYNTZ010000209.1:0-2820 GCA_964400365.1 uncultured Planctomycetales bacterium
AGGTGCTGGCGGTTTAGCAGCTAACGCCTTTGTAACGACCAATACGGCTGCGGCGATGGCTGCTATCAGCTGGGCTTTATTAGAATGGATTTTCTCCGGCAAGCCAACGATGTTTGGTACAATCACGGGTGCGGTTGCTGGTTTAGTTGCTATTACGCCAGCCGCTGGTTTCGTTGATGCGACAGGTGCGCTTATTATTGGTGCGTTAGTTAGCGTGTTCTGTTTTGTCATGGTTTCCGTGGTGAAACCTAAATTAGGGTATGATGATGCCTTAGACGCCTTTGGCGTGCATTGCGTCGGCGGTATCTGGGGTGCTATTGCCACCGGTATCTTTGCCACCAAGGCGGTTAATTCAGCTGGTGCGGATGGTGCCTTATTAGGTAATGTTGGTTTAGTATGGACCCAATGCGTTGCGGTTGGAATTACAATCTTGTATTCTGCCGTTGTTACTTGGATCATTTGTTTTGTCATCGATAAAACCGTTGGCATGCGCGTGTCCCAAGAAGATGAAGTGATGGGCTTAGACTTAACCCAACACCATGAACGTGCCTATACAATCTTAGACTAAAAACATAAAGGAGATATATTCCATGAAACTAGTACTTGCTATTATTCAGCCTCATCGGCTCGAGGAGGTCAAAAAAGAGCTATATGCGGCCAACGTAAACCTTATCACGGTTAGCGAAGTCTTGGGCCATGGCCGTCAAGTAGGCGTGGATGAGTTTTACCGTGGCGTTAAGGAAACCGGTAATTTGTTACGTAAGATCCAATTGGAGATTGCGGTTAACGAGGAATTCGTTGAACCGACCATCAAAGCCATTATTCGTGGCGCCCGTACAGGTAAAATCGGCGACGGTAAGATCTTTGTTTTGGATCTGCCCAGGGCCATCCGTATCCGTACTGGTGAAGAAGGTTCAAAGGCGATCGGTTAAGACATCGCTTGACTTTTAGGTTGTGCAAAGATATTATTGCCATTGTTTGAAGGCAATGAGGTCTTTAAGCGCAAAAGCAAAGAGGCTCAGTGGTTTTCTTGAAAATTTCAAGAAAACCGCTGGGCCTTTTTCTTCCTAGGGCATGGATGCCGCAGGATCCGTTGACGGAGAGATGATCTTAACGAAAGAGTGTTGATGAATGGACTAAAATCATATGGAATCGATCAATCAAATCAATGCCGGGGATACGGCATGGGTGCTGGTCTCTGCTGCCTTAGTGATGCTGATGACCCCAGCCTTAGGTATTTTTTATGGAGGGATGCTTAGACGTAAAAATGTTTTAGGTGTGTTGATGCAGTGTTTTGCTTGTTTGGCCTTAATCAGTTTGTTGTGGGGTATCTACGGGTATAGTTTAGCTTTTAGTAAGGGCAATGGTTTTATCGGTGGTTTGGATTGGTTTATGTTAAAAGGTGTCGGGGGCGAACCCAATCCTGACTATGCCGCCACCATCCCCCATGCAGCCTTCATGATTTTTCAATGCATGTTTGCGGTGATCACACCTGCTATCATCGTGGGGTCTTATGCAGAGCGTGTTAAGTTTTCTGCCTTCCTTATTTTTACAACCCTTTGGCTTACCTTTGTTTATTGCCCCTTAGCGCACATGACCTGGGCTACCGACGGTATCTTTCGTCAATGGGGCTTGCTGGATTTTGCTGGCGGCATCGTGGTGGAAATTAATTGCGGTGTAGCTGGTTTAGTTACGGCGTTATTTTTAGGTCGGCGTTTAGGCATTAGCCATCCTAGCCTGCATAATTTACCCTTTGTTGTCTTGGGGGCTTCTTTGCTGTGGTTTGGCTGGCTTGGCTTTAATGCCGGTTCTGCCTTAGCAGCCAATGCGGTGGCGGTGAATGCCTTTATCACCACCAATACAGCAGCAGCCATGGCAGCTATCAGCTGGGCCATTGTGGAATGGAAGCTGACAGGCAAACCAACCATGTTTGGGACGGTGTCGGGTGCGGTGGCAGGGCTGGTGGCCATTACCCCGTCCTGTGGTTTTGTGGATTTTACCGGTGCTATGATTATTGGGGCGGTGGTTGGTGTGTTAAGCTATTTTGCGGTGGGCGCGCTTAAGCCTAAATTTGGCTACGATGATTCCCTGGATGCTTTTGGGGTTCATGGGGTAGGCGGTTTTTGGGGCATCATCGCCATTGGTTTATTGGCGACCAAGGCGGTTAACCCTGCGGGTGCCGACGGGTTATTCAATGGGAACGCTAATCAATTATGGATTCAGTTAAAATGCGCGTTGGTGGCCATTGCCTATTGCGCGTCAGCCACCTGGGTTATTTGCTGGGTGACTAATAAGATTGTCAAGATGCGCGTCTCCCAGGAAGATGAGGTCATGGGATTAGATTTAACACAACACCATGAACGTGCGTATACCATATTAGACTAAGGAGAAAATAATGAAATTAGTGATAGCGATTATCCAGCCGCATCGGCTGGATGAAGTGAAAAAAGAATTATACGCGGCTAATGTTAACCTGATTACGGTTTCGGAAGTCTTAGGCCATGGCCGCCAGGTGGGTGTTGATGAATTTTACCGTGGGGTTAAGGAAACGGGGAATTTATTGCGTAAGGTCCAGCTGGAAATTGCGGTCAATGCGGAATTTGTGGAGCCGACTATCAAGGCCATTATTAAGGGGGCCCGCACCGGAAAAATTGGCGACGGCAAGATTTTTGTGTTGGATTTGCCGCGCGTAATCCGCATCCGCACCGGCGAGGAAGGCAAGCAGGCGATCGGTTAAAATAAAGATCAGCTGCCTGTCAATTTTTCTTGACAGTTGAAGCGTTCTTGTGTAATATTTGTCCTACTACATGAGGGCAAAGA
>CAYNTZ010000210.1:0-2797 GCA_964400365.1 uncultured Planctomycetales bacterium
ACAACGATAGGGATTTTTAATTTAAGCTGCTCCCTGCTGTCCTTGACCAATTCCCCCCCATTCATATCAGACATCTCAGAACCTACGGTCATCACATCAACATCCCCACTCTTTAAAATCTCTAAAGCTTTTTTCCCATCAGCTGTTACCACTACCTGCATTTCCAACATATCTTCAAGTATATCTCGCACCACCCCATCCTTGATTCTCTTATGCTTATCAACCACTAAGATTGTCCTTCCCTTCAACACTGTCTTAGCCCAATCCAATCCTTTTCTAGAAAGGGAATTTTGAAAATTATGCAAGCTATTATCTGCACCACCTATATCTAAAATAAAAGCTGCCTTAGGATCAGCACTTTCTCGCCCAACAGTAATACCCCAAGGAGTTACAACTGCTTTCAGTTCCTTTTCAGTTATTGATTCAAACTCAATCCTAAGGGGAACTCCCATATAATGGCCGCCTGTCAATTCAGCATATTTAATAACATCCCACACAACGCGTTCAGCCGCTGTCATCGCCGCGCTGGGATTTACCTGCACCCTTATGCGCGCATTTTGGTTTATATCCGCATAATTTTTATTTAACCATGTTAAAACTTGTACGCCCCCTTCTGGCTGATCACCATTAGGCGATTTATAAATTGGGCCTTCCCCAATCTGAAGTTTTATAATTTTATTTAGATCAATCTCTACTCTACCGTTCGCAGTATCTACCTCAATAATGGCATTCTCCTGTATACCACTTGGCAGACCAGCAACAAGCACACCATCGTATTCTTTAATGGAAGACGCCATCGCCGCGCTTCCCGCGGTCAATTCGGGCAAATGACTCAATAAACGATCCATCAGCTTCTCACGACCAGATACCCAAGCTTTCATGACTGTATGTATATCTGCAATCTTTAAAAAGCCATTCGCATCGCTCAAATAAATAACCCTATCACCACCTTGCTTACCATAACTTATCTTGATGTTGACTGGTTTAAATCTTTCTTTATATAATTCTCTCGTTGTACTGCCATCTCTATTTATATATTCAGTAATTTTAGCAGCCATTTCATTTAAAACAGCATTGATTACCTTAGGATTTAATTGAGTGCGCGGAGCATCACGAAACCTATAAACAATTAAATGTGTATCTGCCTTAGGATGCTTATTAGGCAGCCACCCCTCATAAATAACAGATTCAATAACATCCGCCACATCATAAGCCGGCAACAACTTCCCTCCCATATAAACTAATAACAAAGGATTAACAAGAACCCTTCCACCTGCACTAATAGCCCCTCCCACTAAAACATACGGATTCCCTGCGCTTACCGCTTTAGCAACAGACCTTGTTATGTCTTTTAAAATAGCCCTTGTTTTAATGCCTACCTCTATTTTGTCTCTTAACCGAACAAATTTACCTTTCATTTGCCTGGCTAGGGCTACCAATCGTTGCTGATTGTTATTTCCTTCACCAACAAATAAACTGGTTTCACGATTAAAGTAATTATGTTTATCAAGACCGCTATGGCCCTTATCATTTACATTCTTAATCGCTTGTAAGATAGCAGCCCTTCCTTCATGATCAAAAGATACGGCAAGATTAACAACCCTAAAACCACCACCCGCATCAAATTGATATTTGCCTTCGTTAGGATGCTTTAAGAAATAATCTAAACTATCGATCAATCGGCTTAGAACAACTATGACTTCCCTAGACTGGTCACTAAATACTTGATCACCAATCTTTACCACATCCGCAGAAATAGGTGCCGTCATCGCCGCGTCTTTTCTTGCAGATTCCCTTTGAAGAAATTCTTGAAATTTAGTAACAATAAGCACGGCAGACTCTCCACCCACTTTAAATATAATTTTACCATCTTTCTCTTCTAGAGAATACGAGCCAGGACTGAGATTATTTTTCGAGAAAACTTCAAGCAAACCTATCAACTCATCAGTACCTAATCCTGCGTTCAGTTCCAAGAGATTAGTATCAAATACCCATTCGGATTTCAATCCTGGATGCTGAATAGTTGAAAAAGCAAACCTCTGCTTCTGCCACGCCTGCAAAAAACGAAAGGGAACCTGTTTACCTTTGACCGTCTGTATATAAGCACTCACTGATCTACGGAGTGATTCATAATTATTATTAAAAAGGTCTTGTTTAAACTTCCCTAAGAAACCTTGCCGAATGATTTGGCGAAACATTATTTCTGCCTCTACCATATTCTTTGTCAAATAAAATACTTCAGGTTCATCTACCCATATTTTTGCTTCTCGTCTCTTTGGTTCTTTGGAAGAATCAAAATGAACCAACTCCAAGGTATACCCTGATGAATACGCGTGAAGAAAAAATGTATACTTTACTGGGCCATTCTCAATAACTTCCCCTGATGTACTCGTCCATTGATGTTCTCCGAGCAGTCCTCTAACATCACTAGAATGAACCGTCATAGCCTTGTCAAATAATCCACTAGATCCATCTAGCTCATCCGCCATACCTTTAACATGAAGCCATCCATATGTGTCTAAAATACCTCCACCTAAGACCTCACCTTTCTCTCTTAAAACCTCCTTAACCTCTTCCAATAGTTCCTCATAAGAAACTTCAGGACCCGCATGAATATCAGCATACCCTTGAATTCGTTCTATTCTTTTACCTTCTAAATCCCTTACTATATCCCACCAGATATGTCCATTTTTTACAGGCAGATTAGATACTGCATTTATAAATATTTGATCATCTTCATAAAGTTCCGTTGCCGTCATCGCCGCGCTGGAAGGTTTAGGGGCGCTTGCGGCTTCTG
>CAYNTZ010000211.1:0-2759 GCA_964400365.1 uncultured Planctomycetales bacterium
GCTATGGATTGCCATGTTATTAGCCAGGCCTTGGACCCATGGGCGTAATATCCAGCCGAAGGTTACCGAGGATGAGATTAAAATGATGTTAAAGGTTGGGCGTGATTCAGGTACGGTTGAAGTTGACGAGGAGGTTTTGATTAACAGGGTATTTCGTTTAAATGACCTGCGTGCGGTTAATATCATGAAACCGCTTAAAGACATTTACATGTTGGAAGCAGATAAGACCTTAGGTGAGGCCAAGGATCAGATTATCATGTCGCCGTATAACCGGGTGGTTATTTATCAGGGTGACAAGGTGCAGATTGTTGGTATTGTTGAGCATCGGGTATTATTAAGGGAAATGGCCAAGGATAATCATAGTTCTAAGATTGGCGATTGGATGATTAAGCCGATTTTTGTTAATCAGATGATGAAGGCTGATGTATTGATGGAAAAGTTCCAGGATTTTCACCAGCATTTGTTTATTGTGCAGGATAATATGGGGCATAATGTGGGATTAGTGACCATGGAAGATGTGTTAGAAGAATTATTTGGTGAGATTTATGATGAAAAAGATATCCGTTTTAAGATGATGGCCCGCCAAAAAACCAAAACTGCTTGAGGCCTTGGTTTGGCTATGCTAAGATGACCCCGTGATTAAAAAAGCCCCTCTGTTATTAGTTTTTGGTTTCCTCTTTATATTCTTTTCGTCGAGTAGTTTTGCCGCTACAATTCCTGTGTCTGGTTCGGTTGTTGATTCAACAAGCCTTTTGGCAGGGGGATTGCTGGCTTTTGCTGAATTTAAGCCAGGACCTGGTGCGGTGGCTGATGAGCAGACAGATAGGATTTCATTGATGTTGATAAAAGGGATTAAGGATGCGATGTCAGTGCATACGTCAGCCTTATCCATTGCTGGTGAGGATCAGCTCAATCAAGCTGATTTCTTGTTGGATGGCCATATTGAAGAATTTTCAAAGTCGGGGAAACTGTCCCGTTTGGTGATGCGTAAGAATGAAGTTTATTTGTCCGTGGAAGGGGAAATTTGGCGCCAAGAAAGCGGGGCAAAGGTGCTGGTCTTTTCATCATCGGCTGTCATTAACGTAAAAAAAGAAAAACCTGCCGAGGTGGCGTATCAGATGGGAAAAGCCATTGGCGATTTTATTAGTACACATTCATTAAAGGAGTAGCGGTGATTGTTATTACTGGGGCAGCTGGTTTTATAGGGTCGTGCTTGGTGGCTGAATTAAACAAACGTGGCCGTCAGGATTTGATTGTGGTTGACCATTACGATGATGATAATGACCCCAAGAAGCGTAATTTGGCAGGTAAGCGTTATGTGCGTTATTACGATAAGGCGGAATTCTTAAAGTTAATCCGACGCGATCAATTTGATTTTGATGTGGAAGCTGTTTTGCATATGGGGGCTTGTTCATCGACGACCCTCCAGGATGCTGAATATTTTAAGCAAAATAATTTAGAGTATTCCTGCCAGGTTGCCTTATGGGCCTTAAAAAATAATATTCGCCTGATTTATGCGTCTTCAGCGGCAACCTATGGTGATGGTGAGCAGGGTTATGATGATAAGGAAGCATCGATTCCTCTATTAAAACCATTAAATCTTTACGGTGAATCTAAGCAGCAGTTTGATTGTTGGGTGTTGGAGCATGGTTATCAGGGCAAGATGGTTGGATTAAAGTTCTTTAATGTTTTTGGGCCGAATGAATACCATAAAGAAGATATGAAATCTGTCGTTGCTAAATCATACGATAGGGTTGTGAGTGAGGGGAAGATGGTGCTTTTTAAGTCGTATCATCCAATGTATGCGGATGGCCAGCAGAAGCGGGATTTTATTTATGTTAAAGATGTGGTTGATGTGATTTTCTTTTTCATGGATAATCAAAAGGTAAATGGTATTTTTAATTTAGGTACTGGCCAGGCGCGCACGTGGAATGATTTAGCTGGATCTCTTTTTAGCGCTGTCGGCAAGAAGGTCAATATTGAATATATTGATATGCCTGAAATTTTAAAGCCGCGTTATCAATATTTTACTCAAGCGCGGATGGATAGGCTGCGCCAGGCGGGATATCTGAAATCATTCACATCTTTGGAGGATGCGGTGAAGGATTATTGCGGTTATTTGGATGGTAAGAAATATTTGTAATGTAGCTTTTGTTGCTTAATGAAGGGGTCTTTCATGTTTGAGTATCTCGTGATGGGATTAATTGTTATCGTTGCGTTAGCTGTAATTGCGTTATTGTTTTATTTTCTTAAAAGTGATGTTAAGAAAGATGAGCAAGAGGCTAAGCCGGTGCTTGATTTAACGGCCTTGTCAATTGAGCCAAGTGTTGTGACGCCTATTCCAGTAGTGCCGCAGGTGTCATTAGCTGAGGAGTCTTACCGTCAGCGTGTTGTGGAATTAGAGGAAGAATTGCGAACAGTTTCTGATAAGGCGTTGTCTCAAGCCCAAGAAGCATTAAGCATGATCGATCAATTAAAGAAGAAAAATGATGAATTAGAGGGGCAAAGGCATTTAGAGCATGCAGAGCTGGAAGCAAAGCTTCACGAGGCAGGGGAGCATTTGACGCGATTAAGGCAAGATAAAAGCGCCTTGCAGAATGAGCTTGATGTCAGTCGGGTGAAGATAGTGGCGCTTGAAGATGAAGTGGCTTTTAATAAGAAGCAAATGGAAGTTGAAATTGCGCGTCTAAATACGCATGCAGAAGAAATTAATCGGGAGAAGGATGCTGCGGTGGCGGAGGCGGTTAATTTTCAAGTAG
>CAYNTZ010000212.1:0-2727 GCA_964400365.1 uncultured Planctomycetales bacterium
TTAAACCTGCGGATAAGAGTATTTTATCTCATGCGGAATTTAAGAAATCAGAAGAACAGGTGCAGGCGCAGGTAAAACGTTTATTAGCGGTTAAGGGTAAAACCACGGTTGATGAATTTCACCGTGAGTTAGGCCGTTTGATTTGGGATAAATGCGGCATGGCCCGTAATGAAGCAGGACTAAAAGAAGCGTTGAAGAAAATTCCTGAAATCCGTGAGCGCTTTTGGAAGGATGTTTGTGTTTTAGGAAGCGGTGAAGAATTTAATCAAGCCTTGGAGCGTGCCGGTCGCGTGGCTGATTTTCTAGAATTTGGTGAATTATTAGTTTATGATGCCCTGCAACGTGCTGAATCCTGCGGCGGGCATTTCAGGGAAGAATTTCAGACCCCTGAAGGGGAAGCGCTGCGTCGCGATGATTTATTTGCCTATGTTGCGGCCTGGCAGTTTAATGGCGTGGGTAACGAGCCCACCTTACACAAAGAAGAACTAAAATACGAAGAAGTGCATTTAGCGCAGAGGTCGTATAAATAATATGTCTAAAACTATCAACCTAACTTTGAAAGTTTGGCGTCAAAAAAATGCTCAAGCCAAGGGCCATTTTGAAACCTATAAGGCTGATGGCATTGATGAGGCCATGTCTTTCTTGGAAATGCTCGACGTAGTCAGCGACCGTTTGACTAAGGAGGGTAAAGAACCTATTTCCTTCGACCATGATTGCCGTGAAGGTATTTGCGGGATGTGTTCTTTAGTTATTAATGGCCGTCCGCATGGCCCATTGGAAGGGACAACCACCTGCCAACTGCATATGCGCAATTTTAAAGACGGGGAGATTGTGGTGATTGAGCCCTGGCGTGCAGCTGCTTTTCCGATTATTAAAGATTTAGCAGTGGATCGTTCATCTTTTGATCGCATTATTCAAGCGGGTGGTTTTATTTCAGTGAAGACCGGTCAAGCCCCTGATGCCCATGCTAATTTGGTGCCTAAGCCAGCGGCGGATACGGCTATGGATGCGGCTCAATGCATTGGCTGTGGTGCCTGTGTGGCGGCGTGCCCCAACAGTTCTGCCATGCTCTTTGTGGCAGCTAAGGTGTCTCATTTGAATATTCTCCCCCAAGGTGAGCCAGAAAAGAATAAACGCGTGCAGGAGATGGTGCATCAAATGGACAAGGAAGGTTTCGGCAATTGCTCCAACACCTACGAATGCGAAGCCGCTTGCCCCAAGGAAATCAGCGTCGCCCACATCGCGCGGATGAATAAAGATTATCTCAAGGCCAATCTTTCCTAAGTCTGTTGTATTTGCTAGACAATCCAGTGCTTGCCCGATAGAATTAAGCCTCTATGAGCATTACCATTAATAAAGATACCATTAAAAAGTACGATATCGCTGGTCCCCGATATACTAGTTATCCGACGGCGCCGCAATGGTCAACGGAGATAACAGCTGACACCTATGCCGTTAAGCTAAAGGCCTTTGGCCAAAATGATAAGACGCTTTCCTTGTATGTGCATATACCGTTTTGTGAACAGCTCTGTTATTTTTGCGCCTGCACCAAGGTCATTAGGCCTAAGTATGATAAGGGGGGTGATGAATTCTTGTCCTATCTATTTAAAGAAATTGACATGGTGGCCGCTCAAATTAGCAAGCGCAAGCTGATTCGTCAATTGCATCTGGGTGGCGGGACGCCGACCTATTTATCCAATCAACAGTTAAAGCAATTGCTAGATAAAATTAAGTCGTTATTTGATATTGATTTTAAGGAAGAAGTAGCGATTGAGATTGACCCGCGCACGGTGGATTTAGCCAAATTAACCACCCTACGTGAGCTAGGCTTTAACCGGGTATCCATGGGCGTGCAGGATTTTGATGCTAAGGTGCAGGATGATATCAACCGCATTCAACCGTTGGCCCAGGTGACCCAAGTTAATCAATGGTGCCGTGACCTTAAGTTTGAGTCGGTGAACTTTGATTTAATTTATGGCCTACCGTATCAAACCAGGGACACGTTTAAGAAAACAGTGGATGAGGTGATTAAGTTGCGGCCGGACCGTATCGCACTCTATAGTTTTGCCTACGTGCCGTGGCTGTCTAAGCCTCAGAATAAATTTAATTTAGATGCGATTCCCGTGCATGATGAAAAGCTTGATATCTTTATCCAGTCTAGGGAAAATTTATTGGCGCATGGTTATCAAGCCATTGCCATGGACCATTTTGCCTTGACCAGCGATGCCATGGCCAAGGCCTTTAATGAAGGGAAATTGCATCGTAATTTTATGGGGTATACGCTAAAGCCTGCTGATGAATTCATTGGGATTGGCCCCTCGGCGATTGGTTTCTTGGAAAACACCTTTGTGCAAAATATTAAGGTCTTACCTGATTATTTTGCCCAGCTTAATCAAGCTGTTCTACCCATTGAGCGCGGCAAGGCCTTATCGCATGATGATCAAATCCGCCAGTGGGTGATTAATCGCTTGATGTGCCAGTTTGAGGTGGATAAAGTAGAATTTTTAACTAAATTTGGGTGTAGATTCGATGATTATTTCACCCAAGAAGCTGAACATCTTGAGGATTGTATCGAGGATAAATTGATTGCTCAAGATCAGGCGTCAATTAAGGTGACGGATTTAGGTAAGATATTTATCCGGAATGTGTGCATGGGTTTTGACTGGTACCTGCGTCAAAAAGATTCTCATAAACGTTTTTCGAGGACGGTCTAATGGTTAAGCAATC
>CAYNTZ010000213.1:0-2704 GCA_964400365.1 uncultured Planctomycetales bacterium
TTAAACGGCCAAGAGCGCACCGCCGCGGTTGAATTAAATTCATCCTGTCCTAATTTAAAACACGACACCTTGGTGGCTCAAGACCCACAAGCCACCCAAACGCTTGTTAAAAAAATCAAGTCGTTGTCCAAATTTCCCATCATTGCCAAGTTGTCGCCTAATGTTACCGATATTGCTGAAATTGCGGTGGCTGCCGAACATGGTGGCGCTGATGCGGTGAGTTTGGTCAATACCTTTGCCGCCATGGCCATTGATACCAGGACGCGCAAAAGTCGCATCGGCAACTTCACCGGCGGGCTTTCAGGCCCTGCCATCCGCCCCATTGCGGTGTGCATGACCTATAAGGTGGCCCAAGCAGTGAAGATTCCCATTATCGGCATGGGCGGTATTATGACAGCCAATGATGCCTTGGAATTTCTAGTCGCCGGGGCGACCATGGTGGCGGTGGGCACAAGCAATTTTGTTAATCCCCGTGCGCCGTTAGATGTCCTAGAGGGGATTGAAGTCTACATGCGCCAACATAAAGCTCAAGATATTAAAGAGATTATTGGTAGCTTGAAATAGAATCAAATGATGTGTTACGCTTAAGTCAAGGGGTGTGCGATGCGTATAACCTTTATTCAACAATTTAATCAAAAGCGTGGCGTTGTATTATTAATGACCCTTATTGTGGTGATGTTATTGATTATTATTGGCGGTAGTATTTTATTTAGCAGTTTAAATCAAAGCACTGCAACTCAATCCGCGGTTGATGATATCAAGGCAGAGCAATTAGCCAAGGGTTTGATGTGGAAAAAAAGTTACGACGATTCATGGGGTGTTGCTGAACCGCCGGAACGCATAGACAGCAAAGAGTGCACCCCTACCATCACAGGCGTGGGTGATCAAAAGAATATTATCGTCAGATGCCCATAACTTTCCTGTAATTTTCTTGCACAACATTTGACAATCTTCCCACATCAGATATTATCTTATAAGATACTTAAATTACTAACTATATATAATATCTAAGGTTTCTGTGCTTCCTAAAATAAGCGTTGTTGTCGACGATAGACAGTGGGCGTTATTGCAGGTTGATAAGAATCAGCCTGGGGCAGGTGCTTTTATTGATGTGGATGCCCAGGCCGGCATTGTTAATGGCGTTGTGCTTCAGCGTTTTTTTCAAGAATCCCCTGCAGAGAAGGCTCAGGTCTGCTTAGGGATTTCCCATCAAGATTTAATTATCCGTGCTTTTGTTGTTCCTGAAATGTCCCCGGCTGAATTAAATAAAGCCATTATTTTTGAAATTAAGAAATACATCCCCTTTAACATTACGGAAGCGTATTACAGTACGCTGACCTTTCCTTTCATTGATAACAATAACAAGATGATGCGTGTTTTGTTTTATGCCGCACGTAAAGCCACCATTGATAAGTATAAAGAGCAGTTGGCGAAAGAGGGCTTGGTGGTGACTCGCTGTGAACCGGCTATTTGTGGCTTGGTGAGAACCATGATTTTTCGTAAAGATATCCATCCGGCGGATAAAATAGCCTTATTGGATATTCGCCAGCAAAAGGGAGTGATTTATTTTATCGATGCTGGAGTTGTCAAGTTTGTAAGGGAAATCTCATTGGCAATGGTTACAGATCCAGCGGAGAAAGCTGAGACAGGCCCCGTAGAGATAAAGGAGCGGTTTTTAAATGGGGTTCATAATTCTTTTGATTTTTATTTTAGGCAATTTGGTGAACACGTCGCTGAGATGTTAGTTGTCAGCAATGATGAATGGTTTGCGTCACTGGAAGGGTTTATGTCCACAGGGAAGATTAAATGCCGTAAATATTCGTTTTCCTTTGTCAGCGGCGTGCGGCAGGTGACGGAATTTACCATGAGCTGTGCCTTTGGTTTAGGTTTAACCGGCAATATGTTTGTCCCACCGATTAATTTTTTAACCCCACAAAAATCAACCAAGAAGAGCCTCCTTGAGGGGGTTAATATTGATGTGAAAGAATTTGTGCCTGCTCTGCGTTTAGCCGTAGGCATTGTTATTTTGCTCTCGGGCGTGGCAGCATTCTTATGGCATCAAAAAGATGCCCTGCAAAAGCAATTGGCTCAAACCCAAGCAAAACAAAATGAATTTGCAGCGGCATCGATTCAAGATCTTCAGGGGCGCATCATCAGTGTGCAGCAAGACATTAAAGGTTTGCAACAGGCTCCCTCGCAAACATCACAACATATGGTTTTGTTGCTCATAGCCCAACATATGCCGCAAGGGATGTGGTTGCAGGAAGTGAATATCTCCTATAGCAATGTGGCCAAGGGCCTAGGGATCACGTTAAAGGCGGCGGTCTATGCCCAGGATGTCAGCCAACAGGCACGCCTTGTCAATAAATTCCTTTCTGATTTAAAAAATGATAAGCAATTGGCCCAATATGTACTTAAGTGGCAATTAAAAACAATGAATCGCCAACAGGCCAAGAATGTGACGATTACTGTTTTTGATTTAATTAGTGGATAGGATTTTGAGGGTAAGATGACCGAACAAAAAAAAGAGCCGTTGAAATTATCCAATTGGAAGAATATGGATCCGATGGATTTCATTTCTTTTCTTTTAGGGCAAAAGGCTCTGCTGTTTCAATTGTTGGTCATTGGCTTGGGGGGCTTTTTGTTGGTTTCTATGGCAGGTCAATTTATGCATGATAAAAAGGTCATGGAGGGCCTGTTGTCT
>CAYNTZ010000214.1:0-2690 GCA_964400365.1 uncultured Planctomycetales bacterium
CAGAAGGCTTGGTTAATGACGGCAAGCAAAAGGGCGGGTTATTCTTGTGGAAGCCGGGCATGCCTCAGGAGCGAAGCGTTGTCTTTGAAGGATTAAGCGGTGAGAATGAGCAGTGGCGGAAATTGATCAATGAGGCTAACCAGGAAGTAGCTATCGCGACAGAGGGTCTTCGCCGTGGGGTTTATTATAACCGTTTTAATCAGGCGGTGAGCGTGCGTGCGCTGATCCGTAAGTTAGCAAATAAGGAATTTACTAAATGGACGGTGGATACCAAGATCCGCCACCGCGACGGCGGGTTCCAATATGAAACACCTTTTGGCCAATTTGCGGATGTCCTAGACCATCGGGCCATGACCCGGGGCGCGGCCGCCAAGGTGAAAGACTTAAAAGAATTCAGAAATTTGCCGCTTGCCTTAGAAATGGCCGGTAAGCAGGATAGGGCCCAGAGCGCGTATTCCCGCCCAACTCAAGCGGCTAAGGGTGTGTTAGCGGATATTGGTTTTAATACGATCCTATATGTGGCCCGCGCGATGAAGCGCAGTTTTAGTGACTTGCGGCAATGGATTGGCCAGTGGCGAGTGGAAAAGAATTGGAATGATTTCTTTAATGCAATCCGTCCGGTCGGCGGCGAAAGCATCAAGGAAACTTTTAAGGATTTAGTGGCCCAGCAGATTGCCGCTGGATTTATCCGCAAGGAAGCATTAACAGCTATTAATACCAAGGAGTTTGGCCGTTATTCAGCCAGCTTCATCCCGCACCGCACCAGGGCCTACATCCAGGGTGTCAAATTAGAAGAGAAATATTGGTATGAACATTTAAGATCCCAAGGGCTGTATGGCGTGTATTTAGCGTGGCGTCATTTCATGCGCGACCAGAAGTTAAAATCATTTAAGTGTGATTATCCAGATGAGCCAAAGACCTGCCTTTTATGCGCGGCATCCTTCCCGCTTAATGAGCGTGGATTTAATTTAGGGCGCTTTGACGCGGTATTAGAGGGTTGGGTGATGTATGTTAATCCATTCTTCTGGGGGACGGATGAAAATCAAGAATTACCAAGTTTTGTGATTGCCTTTGAACGCCATCAAGATTATCCAGGCGTTGCGCATCAAATGCTAGTGGGTGCGAAACTTGCGCAATTAATGCCGGGTGCCTCCATCTTGTGGAATGGCCCGGGCCGTTCCGTCGCAACCCATGCGCATTTCCAAGGCGTGTTTAAGCAATACCCGCTCATGCAGGATAATAGCAACTGGCCCCTGCCGTTAATCTATAGCCAAGGCGATATTAAATCAGTGGTTGAAGCGTCGGCTCGAGCCGCGCGTGATTTCTTAACCCAAGGATTAGCAGAGAAAGACATTGATTATTTATGGACTAAACGCGGCGTTAATGAAGTGGGCGTGTGGGTGTTCCCTCGCTCTAAGCGTAAACCCGAATCAGCCGGCAGCGGTTTTGGGCCGATTCATTTAGCAGGTGCGTGGATTGGCATTACTCGTGAGGAATTTGATGCCTTGGCAAGTAGGGATGAAGCCGCTAACGCTACACTGTATGAAAAGCATTTGCGTGAGGTGTACTATTATGGGGAAAATGCTCGCACTTTAACCAAGGCCCAATACCCTAATGCCCCAGCAGCAACAAAGAAAGCAGTTACCAAAGCTCTTGCTGCAGTACCAGCATCTTCCTGGCGTAAATTTGACCCCGAGCAATATGAAGAAGATAGGGCGGTGATGGATTTGGCCCGTGAGATATTACGCGCATTGAACGAAGAAGAAATCTTGCTGGAATTGTTGGGCCACATTCAGAATCAACGCATCCGTGCCGGGCCGCTGGAAGGTTTCTTGGGAGTAGAAAATTTAACCCAGCATAACGACCGTTTTGTTTTAAGCACATCCTACCCATTTTATAATACCCGCCCCGATAAGGTTCTGACCTTGCTCATGCTATTAGGCATCAACGAAGAGAAGATCAGGGCCGCTTTAAAGAAGCAGATGGGCCTGCAACTGCAGGCGATTATTTTAAGCCCGGAAGCTGCTGTCTTGCGTGTGCGGGAAAATATGTTAGGTCAATTGCGCGAAGGAGAGGCAGATCCCAGCGTTGTTGGCACCCGTGAAGAATTCCTTTTGGATAAGGTTTACCGCATCTTTGATTTGGCTTTAGGTGCATTTGCAACCATGGCTCAAGAAGGCAAGGTAGACCCGTTGGTTGATATCCCCTTGATGAAGTTCTCCACGGATGAAGCGCCGATGGCTATGCGCGCCCCACGTCCTGGCCAAGCAATTAAATTACTGTTTAATGGTATTGCAGCAAATCCCCTGAATTGGGGGCATTTAACCACCATGCTTGAAGCCATGGTGCTCTTTGGTATTGACCGTTCGGTGTTGCGCGTGCAGGGCAAGGTGTCTTACAAGGATTTTTATACATCAGAAATGGTAAATACCTATCACCGTCATTATATGGTCTGGCAGGTGGTTAAAGATTTATTGCCGGTGATTGGCTATACCGATTTTGCCTCTGAACCAGATAATGAAGATGAGGCCTTTGTGGAAATGATTAAGCTCATGCGTTATCACGCAATGCTTATACCAGCGCAGGAGATGGTTTATTATTACAGCATTGGTATTGAAAATGAGGCACGGGTTAAAAACTATGCAGATAAATTTTATAAGGCCATGCAAGCTTTTGAAGGAGAAATGTCG
>CAYNTZ010000215.1:0-2687 GCA_964400365.1 uncultured Planctomycetales bacterium
CCTTATTTTTAATGCCAAGCATCGTGTCTGCCAAGGCGACGGTAGCTGAGGTTAACCGCTCGTTAGATTTAATTAATGAGCAGTCCTTGGCGGCGAGGGTAGGTGAAGGTAAGGGCAGGGTGTTAATTCGGCAAATTATTATTGATGGTTTTTTATTAAAAGAAAATCAAAAATTAGCGCCAATGATTAAGCGCTACCGCAATAAAAAGTTAACTCCTGATGAGGTCAAGGAAATTGTAGCCGCTGTTAAGCGTCTTTATATTGAGGCGGGCTATGAAAAGCTAGTTGACATTTCCTACAAGATTGATAAAAAAGGCCGCATGACCATCCGTGCTGCACTAAGAGAATAGGTAAAACAAGAAAATGGCGTTAATTAGTTTGCAAGAAATTAGCCTTGCTTTTGGCGGGCCGTTGCTTTTTGACCAATTAAGTTTACAGTTAGAGCCAAAGGAGCGTGTTGTTTTGCTTGGCCGCAATGGGGTGGGTAAAACCACGCTGATGAAGGTTATCGCCGGGCAATTGGGTGTTGATGCGGGTAAGGTGGTGCGCCAGCAGGGTATTACGGTCACTCATTTGCCGCAGGAGGTGCCCTTTGATTTGCCAGGCACGGTCTTTGATATTGTGGCTCAGGGCTTAGGAAAACGTGGTGAATTATTGCAAGAATATCATCATGTTAGCCATCAGATGGAAACCGACCATTCGCCTAAATTAATGAAGCGCATGGATTTTCTGCAAGAGGAGATTACCCGCACCGAAAGTTGGGATATTAGCAACGAGGTGGAGTTGATTATCTCTAAGATGGGATTGGATTCAGAGGCTGAATTTAACGCGCTCTCCGGTGGGCAAAAAAGAAAAACTTTGTTGGCCAAGGCGTTGGTGATGGGTCCTGATATTTTATTATTGGATGAGCCCACCAACCATTTAGATATTACTTCCATCGATTGGTTAGAATCTTTCTTAAAAGATTTTCCCGGCACCCTGGTTTTTGTGACCCATGATCGTATGTTCATGCGCCACATGGCTACCCGCATCGTTGAGCTTGACCGCGGCAAGACCTATAATTGGAGTTGCGATTACGATACTTTTTTAGTGCGTAAGGAAGAGACCTTGGCTATTGAAGAAATGCAGCGGGCAGAATTTGACAAGAAGCTGGCGATTGAAGAGGTGTGGATCCGCAAAGGGGTGAAGGCCCGTCGGGTGCGTAATGAAGGCCGGGTGAAGGCGCTTGAGCGCATGCGTTTGGTGAAGCAATCCCAGCGTCAGGTGATTGGCCAGGTGAATATGCAAGCGCAGGAAGCCGAGCGTTCTGGGCATCTGGTGGCTAAGATTGTTAATTTGGGTTTTGGTTATGGCGAACATTGCTTGGTAAAGAATTTTTCAACCAACATCATGCGCGGGGACAAGATTGGTATTATCGGTCCTAATGGGGCGGGTAAGTCGACGCTGATCCGGTTATTGTTGGGCAAACTAACCCCACAAACAGGCAAGGTGCGTTTAGGGACAAATTTGGAAATCGCCTATTTTGACCAATTGCGCGAAGAATTGGATTTAGAAAAAACCGTCATCGACAATGTAACTCCAGGAGGGGACACGGTGACCATTAACGGCAAGCCGCGGCATATCATCGGTTATCTGGGTGATTTTTTGTTTACCCCGGACCGGGCCCGCACGCCGGTGAAGGTGTTGTCTGGCGGTGAGCGTAACCGGTTATTATTGGCCCGGCTTTTTACTAAGCCATCCAATGTGCTGGTCATGGATGAGCCTACCAATGATTTGGACGTGGAAACGCTAGAATTATTGGAAGAATTGTTATTGGATTATTCCGGCACCTTATTGTTAGTTAGCCACGACCGTGCCTTTTTAAATAATGTGGCCACCAGCACCTTTGTTTTGGAAGGTGAAGGGGCGATTAATGAATATGCCGGCGGCTATGATGATTGGTTAAGCCAGCGCCAAGGCAAGCGTTCCCAAGTTAAGAAAACAGATGAGGAAAAGCTGCTTGCTGTTTCAATGCCAATTGAGACTCAGTCACGTAAATTATCTTTCAAGGAAGAAAAAGAGTTGGCTTCCCTTGTGGTGCAAATTCAGCAATTAGAGTCTCAGCGGGAAGATTTTTTAACAGCAATGGCTGACCCGCAATTTTATAAGAAAAACGCGGCCGATATTGCTCAATCCAAGCTTAAGCTGGAGGAAGCGGAAGATCGATTATTGGTCGCCTACCAGCGATGGGAGATTTTAGAGGGCTTGCAAGGAAATAAGGGATAATCCTTGTTTAAGTGCGGCATATTTTATACAATAACATCTATGAATTTATATTCCTTTTTCTTTTTTTTCTTGATTCTTTTATCTTCAGTTCCCGTCTGGGCTCAGCAGGTTCCCAGCGCCCAGCAGGCTTCCGGCCAGGAAAGTTTGCGTCAAATGCAGGAACGTGACCAGCGATTGCGCCGTCAGTTGGAGAAGAAAGAATCCACGCCGGTTGCACAAGAGCAAGAGGCGGTATTGGTTCCTGAGCCAGTCTCTGCCCAAGGTGCTGGGCAAAAGGTGTTAATCAGTAATATTACGGTAACGGGTAATACGCTTTTAGCTGAAAATGAATTGCGCCAAATTACTGCAGCCCATGAAGGCAAGGAATTGTCCTTAAGCGATATGCAAAAGGTGGCGGACTTGCTGACAGATGCGTACCGCCA
>CAYNTZ010000216.1:0-2651 GCA_964400365.1 uncultured Planctomycetales bacterium
CGATGGTAGCTGTGGAGAAGCTGCAGTTGTGAGAAATTTGAAAAAGTATTTAAGAAATCAAAGGTAAATGCTGATAAGCCTGTTTGACGAAATACCGGACAGGGATGATTGACCCGAAAATGCGGCACTGCAGCCCGTGAGAAATAAATCACCTGGCCGCGAGGATCGGTTAAGGCCTTAACGATATCTACATCCTTTAAATCTTTCTTATCTGTAATAGGCGTTAACAAATTACTGCACACCAGACTTTCATCCGCCAGCAAGGGGGCCACCAATTGACGGATAATTTCACCATCGAATAAGGGCTCATCGCCCTGAAGAATCACCACGATGTCGGCGTTAATATGACTCATGGCTTCCTGCACCCGGTCAGTGCAGCGCTGATGCGTATCTTTAGTCATCACCGCCTTGCCTCCGGCTTGAGCCACCGCATCCATGATTTCTTGATCACAGGTGGCCACATAGACTTCATCTAAGGCCTCACATAATAAAGCCCGGCGACGCACATGCTCAATCATGGGCAAATCAAGGATCTTGGCTAAAGGTTTGCCGGGGAAACGCGATGCGGCCATGCGCGCGGGAATAATTGCCACTACTTTTTTCTTGCTCATCCTCTATTCTCCTAATATTTACTGGGGTAAGACCCCGCAATCCACATTTAATGACTGGCCGGTGATGGCTGATGCTTCCTCCGACGCTAAAAAGTAAACCGCGGCCGCCACCTCATGCCCCTGGGGCAAACGACCCAAGGCACTTTGGGTTAAGGCAAACTGCGCTAAATATTTCTTAACATCACCGCCCGCAGCTGGTGAATGTTTGTCCTTAAGGGCTTCTAAAACCCCCTCGGTATTCACATAAACCGGGCACACCGCATTAACACGGATACCTTGGGGGCCTAATTCCTTGGCTAGGGCCTGCGTCAAACCCGTAACCCCGAATTTCGCCATGCAATAGGCACTGTTATTGGCACTGCCGCGCCGGCCTGCCAGCGAAGAGATATTAATAATTACCCCTCCGCGAGAGAGTTGCCCCGCCGCTGCCTGACAACCATAAAAGGCGCCCTTTAAATTCACATCAATCATGCTCTCTAAGAATTTCTTATCAATAGCCTTCAACGGTTTCCACGCCGAGAAACCCGCGCAGTTAACATAGACATCCAAACGGCCGGTGTGCTTTATGGCGGCCTTAACCAAACGCTGGTGATCCCCTAAGCGGCGCACATCGCAGGGCACAAACCAGGCGCGTTCTTTTAACCCCAGCGCCAACCCGCTTTTACTGCGCGCGCCGATTATCACCTGCATGCCCCGCTCATGGCAGTAACGGGCAATGGCCGCACCAATACCCTTTGTCCCGCCGGTAATCACCACTGTCTTTGCATTTGTATTCTTCATATCGTCATGCATGTAAAACCTCCATCCACACAGACCTCGCTGCCGGTGACAAAGGCTGAGGCATCAGAAGCCAACCATAGGAGGGCGCCGACTAATTCTTGCGGCTTACCGTAACGGCCCATGGGCGTATGCCCCAGGATGGCGGCCTGGCGTTTGGCATCGATGAAATGTTTCATACTCCAGGCAGTAGGGAAAAATCCCGGGCGCAGGGCATTGACCCGCACCCCCTGGGTGGCCCACTCACGGCCGATGTTTTGCGTTAAACTTTTTACCCCGGACTTAGCCACGGAATAAGAAAATGCCTTGGATAGGGACGGTCCCGACGATGCTGAAGACATATTAATGATGGAACCGCTCTTGCGTTTTAACATATGCGCGCCAAAGACCTGACATCCTAACAAGGTCGCAGTGGCATGACTGTCAATAATCGCATGCCACTCGGAAAGGGAAATATCCAAAACAGGCGTTGGCGCATTAATACCCGCTCCGTTCATCAAGATATCAACCTTCTTAAATTTCTTGATCACCTGGGCTAAGACCCTCTGATGGTCCGGCTTAAGCGTCACATCCATACTTAAGGCCATGACCTTGGGATTAAATTTCTTGATCTGTTTGGCGATGAGTTGGGCCTTAGCTAAATCCTTATCAACCACGGCCACTGAAACGCCGGCCTTGGCTAATCCAATGGCCATGGCGGAACACAGATGCCCACCGCCGCCGATCACCACGGCTGATTTATTTTTCAAATTAAATAATCGCGTTAAATAATCCACAGCATATCTCCTAAAGATTACGGGTATTCCCGATAAACCTGTCCCCGTCAGCCCAGCCTAAATGCGAGGGCATTTTGACAGTTTCAGCTAAACGGTTAAATATCTTCGCCAAGATACTACGGCCATATAAACGCGGCATGCCCCAACGCCCCGCCTCTTGTTTAACCAAGGCCACCAAGGATTGATGCGCTGATTCATCAATAATACCGCGAGCTAACGCCTTATCCAATACATCAACCGCGTAATCCGCCATTCGGTAAACCATGCACACCGCCACGGCCTTGCGGATCTTATCCAACCTGGCCACAGGGTCAGCATTTTTCGCCAGCATCTCTAAAAAGATATCCGCGCGGCGCAAATACAGCGCGTCGGCAAAAACCAATTGGCCCCGGCCGATATAATCCACAAAGGATTTTTTCTTCCATAAACAACGGCGCAGGTCGATTAAACAAAAACCCTGGGCGTCTAAAAATCCATCGATATCGCG
>CAYNTZ010000217.1:0-2637 GCA_964400365.1 uncultured Planctomycetales bacterium
GTTTATTAGTCGACGATAATGTCAATTTTGCACACCTAAAAGGTTTGTTGACGGAGTTTTGCAAGCGCTTCTTTGGCCCCAAGGTTGAAATGCGTTTTCGTCCGCACTTTTTTCCATTTACTGAACCTTCCGCTGAGGTTGATATCGGCGCTGAAGCCCTAGGGATTAAAAATAAGAAGTGGTTGGAGATTCTAGGCTGTGGTTTGGTTAATCCCAATGTGTTTAAAGCCGTGGGCTATCCTGAGGGCAGATACAGTGGCATTGCCTTTGGCATGGGCGTGGAACGAATGGCTATGCTGCGTCACGGCATTAGCGATATTCGTCTTTTTTATGAAAATGATGTGCGTTTCTTAAAGCAATTCTAATATGAAATTATCTATTAATTGGCTTAAAGATTATTTAGATCCAAAACTATCGACGGAAGAAATGGTCAATCGCCTAACCATGGCCGGACTTGAAGTTGAGTCGGTTGAAGCTCATGGGAAAGATACCGTCATTGATTTGGAGGTTACGCCTAATCGTCCCGATTGGTTAAGCGTGCAAGGTTTGGCGCGTGATATAGGGGCTATCTTGCAAAAAAAGGTTGTTTATCCTGCAATTAAGAATTATGCGATTAAGAAATCTAACCTGCGCATACATATTGATGATAAACGTGATTGCACCCGTTATGTGGCCACTTTATTAAGTAAGGCCCAGGTTTCACAGGGCGGGGTGTGGGCCAATTATCTTAATAGCGTTGACATGAAGGCGATTAGCAATGCCGTTGATATCACCAATTATATTCTGATGGATATGGGGCAGCCTCTGCATGTGTTTGATTATGACAAAATTGAAGGCGGGGAGGTCTTTGTCCGTCGGGCCAAGGTCGGAGAGCGCATTGTTACCTTAGATGGCGTTGAACGTAAGCTAGACCCCTCGATTCTGGTAATTGCGGATGCCCAAAAACCCATTGCGATTGCCGGCATCATGGGTGGGATGGATACGCAGGTCACCACGGCTACTACCAATATTTTATTAGAGAGCGCATCGTTTAATTCAGTCTTAATCCGTCGGGCCAGCCGCTCGTTAGCCTTGCGCAGTGATTCTTCCTATCGTTTTGAACGCGGGGTTGATATTAATGGGGTTTTAGCTGGTGCCAATCGCGCGACGTCGCTATTAATTGAGGCCACCAAGGCCACGCTTGTTGGCCGCCTGGATGCCTATGCGATGAGCAAGGCGAAGGAAAAGCCGATTAGTATTTCTGCCAATGATGTCAGCCGCAGATTAGGGCTTAATTTAAAACCCGCGCAGATTAAACGCGGTTTAGTAGCCCTTGGTTTTAAAGTGTCTGGTTCGGCGACCTTTAAGGTTACTGCGTCAAGTTTCCGTCGGGATATTAATCAAACCGCAGATCTCGTTGAAGAAATTGCCCGTTTAACAGGATTTGATAAATTGCCCATGGCGATGCCCGTAATTAAGGCCACCAACATCAACTTGGATACAAGGGCTGCGCAGTTAAAGACTTTGTTGCGTCAGGTCTTAGTTGGTGCTGGCATGAATGAAACCGTCACCTTTGCCATGACTAATACCAAGGCATTGGTTAAAAGTAATTTGGGCGAAACAAAAGCCCTGCGTGTTTTTAATCCGTTAAGCCAAGACCAAGAATTGATGCGCCCGTCATTACTGCCGTCGTTATTACAGGTGGCATTAACGAATATCAGCCGCGGGCAAAAAGACCTACGTTTGTTTGAAATCGGCAAGCGTTATTATGCCGAAGGCGAAAAAGAAACGTTGGCTATCTTATTAACTGGCCGTCGCCACAATGATTGGCGCGGCAATAAAAAAGAGATGGTTGATTTTATTGATTTAAAAGGAAGCATTGAGCGGGTATTGGGAGCGGCAGGAGTTACGGCGAGTTTTGAATCGTTGCAATGGCCGGCCTTTGATGCGCAATCCGCGGCTAATATTGTTTTAAATGGCAAGCCTATAGGATCCTTAGGAAAATTAGCTGCCGATGTTTTACGCAATTGGGATATTAAAAATCAAGACGTCTATTTTGCGGCCATTGATCTAGATTCGATTATAACCCAGCCCAAGGTCACTAAATATCAAGCACTTGCGGAATTTCCTTCGATTTCCAGGGATGTGTCCTTAAGTGTTAAGAGGGAAACACCGTACACGGATGTGGAAGCCATCTGCCGTAAACAGGGCGGTGCGTTATTAACGAATGTGCAATTTATTGAGCAGTATGTGGGCGATAAGATTGCTGCTGATCAAAAGGCCCTGGTTTTTTCTCTTATCTATCAAAGCCACGAGCGCACCCTGCGCGAAGAAGAAATCAATGCCAGCCAGGAAGCCATTATCAAGGCATTAATTGCCGAGCTTGGCGCTACCCGTAGGTAATTTCCCCCAGGTGGCATTTTCTATTATATATATGGTATACTTTCGGCATATGTTGAGAAAAATGCTGTTATGGTTTATCATCGTGAGTTTTGCTTTATCTCCCACGCAGGGCTATGCCACCGTGTGGCAGGAGGGTAGCGGCTGGACCTTGCCAGTGCCTGGCACCATGGTGGAAAGAAGCCCTGCTTTTACGCCCACTGTTTTGCATGGGATGAAGATCTATCCGGATAAGCCCATGAGTTTTGACTTTATATT
>CAYNTZ010000218.1:0-2630 GCA_964400365.1 uncultured Planctomycetales bacterium
GTTGAGCGTTTAATCAACGAGAAGGATGCTGCGTCCGGTTTTGATTTTAACAGCAACCAGTATGTGGATATGTTCAAGGCTGGTATCATTGATCCCGCCAAGGTTACCCGCACCGCCTTACAGCATGCGGCATCCATCGCTGGTTTATTGTTAACTACCGAATGTTTAATCACCGATGCTCCTGAAAAGGATAAGCCAGCTCCCGCTATGCCAGGTGGCATGCCAGGCGGCGGCATGGGTGGGATGTATTAAGAAATAGTTAAGTTTTGATGAAAAGGCCTGCCGCGTTAAGTGGCAGGCCTTTTTTATTGTGTATTGCAAGTTTTGAGATTAGAATATCCAGATGCGTAATTTTATAAAAACCATTTACCTGCCTTTAATCTTGGTTGGCTTCTGCGGCCTTTTCCTTTCTATTTTTGTTTTTAACCGGTTGACAGATTTGCAATTTAAGAATTTCAATCAATCCTTTATTCTTGATGCTCAGAATAGGGTGGGGGCAATCAAGCGGAATATTGAGAATGTAACTGACGCGGTTAATCTCTTAACTTGTTTTTATAATAGTTCGCAAACAGTCGAGCGGGTTGAATTTGAATTTTTTGCCAGGAATTTGATCATGGCTAAACAGGGGATGCAATCCTTGTTGTGGGTGCCTAGGGTTCTTGCTTCAGAGCGGATTGAATACGAAAAAAAGGCCCAGGAAGAAGGCTTTAGTGGATTTAGTATTTATCAAAAAGGCGCCAAGGTTCAAGGGACGCTGGATAATATCAACCATGAGTATTTGCCGGTTTATTACATTGAGCCAGCTCAAGGCAATGAGGGTGTGTTGGGTAATGACCTTTCAACCGAACCTCAGCGTGCCGCGACGCTGTATTTGGCTCGGGACAGTAATTTGATGATTATTTCTCCTGGTATCCCGTTATTGGAAGAGAAGGAGCGCGATCAATACGCCTTTATGGTGGCCAAGCCTGTGTACCAAAAAGGTTTTTTTGATACAGGGGTCGAATCCCGACGGGAGAATTTGTCGGGTTTTGTGGCGGGGATGGTGAGGTTGTCTAAGATTACAGATGAAGCCTTGGGGTTTGTTAAGGGCAAGGAAATGGAGATCTTGATTTATGACCTTTTTGCAGCGGAAGGCCAGCAGTTGATTTATGCGCATGGGGGGGAAGTTGCGGCTAAGGCGAATCGCTTATTATTGGAAGGCCGGCTGCATGAATCCAACCAGGTTTACCACACAGAAGCGATTAATGTGTTAAACAGGCAATGGATGGTGATGTGTCTGCCTTCCAGCGCTTATTTAGCGTCGGGACGGTCCTGGCTGCCTATAGCGGGGGCTGGTATGTTGTTCTTGCTGACTATTGGTTTATTATGGTATCTTTGGGTTACCATCCGCCGTTCAGCGGATATAGCGCGTGAAGTTAAGCGGGCGACCGCTGATTTGCAAAAGGTTAATCAGGAGTTAGAAAGTTTTGCTTTTACGGCCAGTCATGACATGCGGGCGCCGTTGAGGGGCGTAGCCTCCTTTGCGACCTTTTTGCATAATGAGTATAAAGACCGCTTGGATGCTAAGGGCCAATCCTATTTGAAGGAAATCATGCAAAGCACGGCACGTTTGCGGGAATTGATTGAAGGGTTGTTGTCCTTGGCTAAGGTTTCGCAAATGAAGGATAATTACCAACAGGTTAATGTGGGGGAAATCCTTGAGTATGTCCGTCAATCCTTGGCGGCAGATATAGAGCAGTATGGGGTTGATTTAAGTGTTGGGGCTGATTGGCCAACCGTATGCTGTGTGCGTGTGAAGATGCAGATTGTGTTGATGAATTTAGTGATGAATGCTATAAAGTTCTCATCCAAGAATAATCTCCAAGGCGCTAAGGTTGAATTGGGGTGGAACCAGAATAACCAGGAGTATATTTTCTTTGTTAAAGATAATGGTATTGGCATTGACCCGCAAGACCATGAACGTATCTTTGGGTATTTTAACCGCCTTAACAAGTCAAGTGATTACGAGGGGAACGGTATTGGTTTAAGTATTGTGCAAAAAGCAATTGAGGACCATGGCGGACGGGTATGGGTTGAATCACAATTGGGGCAGGGGGCAATATTTTATTTCACCCTGCCTAAAAGGAGGTCGTGATGCGCATCATTATTGTTGATGATAACGAGACTGATATAAAAATCACCTTAAAAATCCTTGAGCAATTAGGGCGACCATACACTACTGAAATCTTTAATGATGGTCGCGAGGCTTTGGATTTCTTTATTAAACAAGACCCTGCTGATCAGGAGGGTAAGCCTGATTTGATTTTATTGGATGTGGTGATGCCCTACATGGATGGGTATACCTTTATCCGCGAAACAAAGACCATTCCCTACCTGCGCGGCGTTCCGATTATTGTCTTTACTTCCCAAGAGGCGATGGGTGATCTCTTTAAAGTGGAGGGGGCTATTGATTATGTGGTAAAATCCTTCTACGCAGATGAATTGATCGAGAAAATCAAGCGCCACCTTAATTATTGACAATTCCCCCGCTTTCCTGTATAATCGCGCTTTAAATTTCATCTTAATTTGAAATCGTAATTTTCTTTCATTCATATCCTATTGAAAATACGGAGGTTGTGCAATGGCAGATT
>CAYNTZ010000219.1:0-2627 GCA_964400365.1 uncultured Planctomycetales bacterium
AAATCATTGGCTAATGCAAAACCATGCAAATCATCAACGATCTCTGGAGCCGGCCTAAGATCCCCCTTGGAAATATGCGTTTCTGCATCCATCTCTAATTTAATTGTTTTAAAAGGAATATCCCCTTGTTTAAGTTTAGGGGCTGGGGCAGTGGCCATCGCAAAATCAGCTGTCACTACTTGTGCATGGTCTAAATGCTTATCAACACTAGCGGCTTGGGCATAACTGATAGTGGGCGCAATCATGGCCGCTGTGAAACCACCGGAAAAATATTTCCTTGGAACAGACTGTTGCGTTACAGGATCGATATCTTCTTTGATGTAGTTATAGGCACCTTTCTTGAAAGCTTGGAGGTATTGTTGGTAGATGGCTTCCGTGTCCTGGATTCCCACCTGCGCGGGAATAACAGTATAATTATAACCAACTCCAACCACCTTATTTTTATCTGCATAGACCTTGGCTAGGATGCTATCCTTAATTTTCTTTTTATACCAGGTGGCTAAGATTAAGGATTGATATACCTGCCTTAGCTGGGCAAAGTTCTTACCTTCGTTGACTTCCTTAGTGAGCTCGGGGATGACGATTTCACGGACAATGTCACTAGCAAGTTTGGGGACATCCCCCAATTCTTGCGACAAAGCGCCACTTACAGCAGAATTAGCGGCAGTCCCCAAAGCAAGGTAGTCTTGCTCGAGCATGACCTTTAGCTTGGATTCAACCACATAGGCGGTGCCAGCTTTGGCATTTTCATAAACTACGGCTTTTTCCGGAACTATCCAAACCTTGTTAAAGGTATTGACCTGAATATTGGTTGAGCCATATTTCTTGGCTGCTTCTTCATAAATACGTTTCCAAAATTTCTTACCGATTTCATCCTCTGGATAAATTAGGCTGGCGGTGATTTGTTTTAAAATATAATCTTGAGCTAAAAGATCCCGACCCATTTCAGTCTGCCCGAAAGATTCAGGAATAATACGGTCTTTTTCATATGGGCTTAGGTTAACCCAGAGATCTTTTTCTGGGACGGTTAGGCTGGCTAAGAAATATTTGATTAGTTTGGTGGATTCTTGTTTTAGGTAATCCGCCTTCGCCAAGGATTCAGCTGATGCGCTATCCCCTGGGGACAGCACGAAGTCAAAACGGAATGGATTATTGGGATCAACCTTTATTCCGCGTAACACGGGTGGATTAAAGGCAGGACTTAATCGCACCATTGTGCCAGGCTTAGGCAAGGTGAATTCCTGCGCCTGCACAGGGATTGGAGCTAGGCTGTTGATTAAAAATGCCATTAGAATAATAAGAGCTTGGCCTTTTCTACAAAAGGGTTCTCGAAACAAAGAAATAGGAAATATTGGGGCTCGCATATCTATATAAAGTAAACCATATAAATATACGAAAACAAGAGCTGAACGGCCATTATAGGAAAGCGTTTTCTTGGGATTTATCGACGAAATCAGCTAAATACGGATTAAAAAATCTTTACGGGCAAGTTTAATGCCTTGGGTCATTAGCTCTTGCGGCCAAGGGTAAAAAGCAATGGGAATTTTGAATGCGGGCAGGTCATGCTGCAGGTGTTTGATTAATTGCTCTTGAGCTATTGGTTCTGCGGTGTATTTGATAAAGGCTACTGGACGAGCCCCAAATTCTTTATCTTCCTTTGGCACCACCACCACCTGCTCTACCCCTGCAATACGCAAAATGGCTTTTTCAATTTCTTCAGGTTGGATATTCTCTCCGCCGGAAATAAACATATTATCCTTACGCCCCAGGATAATTAGGCATCCATCCTTGCCTATGGCGCCTAAATCACCTGTCGCAAACCAACCGCCTGAAATTAGTGGTAACTGCAAACGCGTGCCGGCGATATAACCTTTAAATAAAGCCTCTCCCTTCACTAAAACTTCACCCGCTGATGAAATACTTAATTGACGGTAAGGCAAACGTTGCACAGATGTCTTATCAGCCATAACTGGTTTGCCACAGGCCACTGTTGAGGACATTTCGGTTAAGCCATAGCTTAAATAAATATTTAATCCTAATTCTAAGGACTGCTCCACTAAACTCGACGGAATAGCTGAACCGCCTAATAAAATACATTTTAATTTCCTTAATGCAGCGTGATTTGTTTCATCATTTAACAAACGCTGCAACTGGGTCGTAACTAATGACGCATGCGTCACCCTACCCCTATTAATCACAGTAGCAATATCCAGATTTGAAGCAAGCACCAAGGCTGCTCCGCTTAATAAACAACGCACTAATACAGCAAGGCCTGCCACATGATACAAAGGTAAGGCTAAAACCCAAGCATCCTTAGGCGTTAGTGGAATTAATTCATTTAAACCTTTTGCACTATAATAATGATTACCCCACGTATGCATAGCAGGCTTTGGCTCACCGCTGGAACCAGATGTCGCGATAATAGTCATGTCTTGGTCTGGTTGAAACCCTGGAGCTTCTATAACCTCAACCTCATGACGCGCATCAAAACAAACTAAACGCTTAATATCAACACCCCGAAATAAATGCGCTGCACTAATCTGTGCGGCATAGGCGCTAACTGCCTTAGCAGGCCATTTAGGATTAATAGGCGCGGCCACCACCCTCATCTGCCATAGGGCTAATAA
>CAYNTZ010000220.1:0-2592 GCA_964400365.1 uncultured Planctomycetales bacterium
TAGTGTAATGATGGGGTTGAGGAAGGTGTTCAGTGGCGCAATAGTATCGGCAGAGCAAGAAGAGCATTTGTATTGGCAGTTAGACCGCGCAGCTAAAGATGTGTTGGGGAGGTATTTTAGCAAGAGCGTCTTAGAAACGGCATTTAGGGCTGGATTTAAGAAGGTGATTGTTAAATTTGAGAGTGGGCTTTTAAAGATTATTTTTATTAAGGATGGTCAGGTGGAGACAAGTAATATTCAAATGAGTAATGAGCGCCTGCGTAAATTATATGAAAGTATTGGGCAGAATGCTGAGGTTGGTTCGGCATGGTCGATCATCAAAGGCTATTTCCCAACAGCCATGAAACAAGAGCTTTATTTGATGCGGGAACGTGTTCATTTTATTGATGATGAGGTCGTGACTAAATTAGATGCGATGGAAGATGTGGAACTAGATGGAACACAATGGCGGTTGTCTTTTAAGGTCGAAGCAGATGAGGGAGGGATTTTAGGTCAGAAAATGATTATTGATATTAAGAATGATGAGCCTGGCGAGGCGCTTTCCAGCAAGATTGTGAAGAAGCATACGTTTGTAGAGATATTTGAATTTCTAAAGAGTTTTTCAGGCCAATCTTGGGTGCTTAGGGAAGGAAAGGAGGAATGGGAATTTCAACGGTTATTAAGGCAAGCAATGACGGGGTCGTTAGGTGATAAGGGAAAATACGAAGCTATTTTAAAAGCTTTTCGTGAATTTGCTATTGGTATAAAGATGCAGCCGCCACTTTATAAACCAAAATATATTGAGGATCCTGTAAGCCGGATTGATGAATATATGCGTGAGAGTTTACAAGATTCAACATATTCTGTTGAAGAATCATTATGGGAAATGATCAGCGGTCAGGATGCGGCGATGAGTAGTTCGAGAAAGAAAGTTGTTAAGGCAAAAAAAGATAAGAAGGAAGATAAGAAGGAAGAAGTGAAAGGCATTGATCGTAGAAATTTTAACAAAATATTCTGGTCAGCTTTTGGGGCTGCCTTGATTACGCCATCAGTAATGGGTATAGCTATTAAGATGGGGAGTTCTCTTGGAGAAAATCAAAAAAAGGCAATTGATGTAATGTTTAATATTTATAAGGAACTCTATGATGTTGCTAATAAAACAAAACGAGAAAGACCCGAAGCATTGATGGGGGATATTATTACTACTGATTTAAACGCGACATTTAAGGTTATTGGCGGTTCTATGATCGCGTATTTATTAGCGCTTAATCTTTATCACAGAGAAGATTCAAAACTGGGTAAAAATAATTATAAATTAAGTAAAGTGGAATCTGCAAGTACATTTCTCGTTCAGGGTATGCTATATTTTATGGGAGTAGTAATGTTTAATACATCTCCAACTGGGCTTACCCTTTCTGATTTTAATGGACTGATGAAAAGGCGTGTTTTATTATCGAAGAAGTTTGAAAATGATATTGTTAATGATCATTTTCTATTTACTACTGCGCATGAATTAGCACATATGTTGGAGTTGCCAGGCAATAATTATTTAGCAAACGGCTATGCTCTTTTAATTGCTAATAGGGTGGCTTCTCAGATAAAAAAACCAGCTCCTACGCTTTTAGGCATCGCCCAATTTTTGCAAGGGGATGCTAAGCAATCAAGTGAATACATTGGCCATTATCTTGCTAAAGCGGCCATGTCTAGCGGTCTGACTTTATCTTTGCAAGAAGCCGTAATACGGAAAATAGCAGGTGATTCTGGATTGAGGAATGCTTTTCTTGTATTAAATGATGGTCAAAAGCAAAAGGATTTATTTCTGCAAACAGCCAGTGGTTTAAGTGCCGATGATTATAAAATACCTTTAATAAATAATGATGGTCATAATCAATGGGCTTATATTTATGGCTCTGCTATGGGAGAAATGGCTTTAGAAGGGCATAAAACTTTAGGGGAAGGATTGCTCTTTTTATATCAATTTGGTGAGGCGATTGAAAATGATAAGAAAATTAATCCTAATATTCTTGGTGTAAAGATAGTTGCTGATAAAGCGCAAACAAATATGGCACAAGATTTAAAGGGTGGTATCGACTTAACTTCTGATAAAGCCCTTCAAGTAGAGAATAGTGGTGAGGCGATTAAGTTTAATATTGACCCCGCCATGCTTGAGCAACTACAAAATGCGCCAGGTTTTACACCCGTCATTATTAATATCCAACCCATGACAGATCTGCGTTTATTCCTCGGGCTTACAGAAACAAGCCAGCCGTTGTTAGCGTCCGGTTAAGAATTGTAATTTGACAAACAGCCCTGCATCGTGTAAACTTCATTAAGTTGCATATGCAACTAATACGCGTATGGCTAAGAAGATATACATATTGGAAGAGTCTTTAGGTTACTTAGTGGGCCGGGCTGCCCGTTCTGTGGGGGCTTTGTTGAATCGTAACTTTCAGGAGGCGGGTTTTGACGTTACCTGTGAGCAGTGGTCCATTCTGTCTAATTTAGGCGCGCGCAACGGCCAAAGCCAGCAGGAATTGGCTTCCATGACCTGCAAGGACAAGACCAGCATGACCCGCCTCATAGACGGGATGGAAAAGCATAACTTGGTGGTGC
>CAYNTZ010000221.1:0-2582 GCA_964400365.1 uncultured Planctomycetales bacterium
AACACTCGCGGTGACCAAGGTCGACGATGCCCGTGAATATGGCACTATTGAGTTAGATCAGGACAATAATATCGCTGCGTTTAAAGAAAAACAGCCGTGGGTTAACAGCGCCTTGATTAATACAGGGACCTACTGTTTAACTAAGGATGTTTTTTCCTTGGTTAATACGTCGCAGAAATTTTCCATTGAATATGATTTTTTTCCCTTCCTAGTGGGTCACGGTTTTTGCGCCTTTGAAGTGGCCAATCAATTTATTGATATCGGCACGCCTGACCGTTACCAGTGGGCGCAGGAACATTTAAAATATTTAAGCGGCAAGATGAAGCGCTTTGATATTGATTAAGAGAGGCATATCAATGACGGTGTGGCAGAAACGGTTATTTAAGTTGAAGGGCTTTTTGATCTACCTATATTCGTTAGCGTTATTGCGCTACAGTGCTTTTAACCGGGCGCAATTAAAGAAATTCTTTGCCGCATCGACGGTGAACAAATTGCATCTAGGCTGCGGCCTGCTTTACCTGCCTGGCTGGTGCAATGTGCTTTATGAAAAAAATCAGGAATACGGCCGTTTGACCAAGCGCGAGGGTACGGATTTCCTCAACTATAATTTGATGGGACCCTGGCCGTGGGCTGAGAATAGCGTGACCCATGTGGCGGCCGCCCATTTTATTGAACACATTGATCTAAACCAATGCCTGTGGTTTTGCGGTCAAGCATATAATGTATTAAAACCAGGCGGGGTGATACGCCTATCTTGCCCGGATCTTGAGGTTTACGCGCGCAACTATGTGGCGGGTAATCAGGATTTTTTTAGCAATCAGGAAATTATCAAGGCCTGTACGTTCAAGACGGCACTAACGTCAAGCCAAATATTTGCGGCCAAGGCCTATGACAGCGGCGGGGCGCATAAATGGTTCCATGATTTTTCTTCGCTTAAGAGTGTGTTGGAACGGGCGGGTTTTGTGGATGTGAAAAAAGTAGACCGGCTGGAGGGCAAAACCCCTGATTTAGCGAAATTGGAATTAGCCGGCCGTGAAATTGAAACCGTTTATGTTGAGGCTGTTAAGCCGAGACAATTAACATAGCAGGGAGTGAATATGACCACAGATTTTAATAAAGCAACGGCGATTGCCGAGGGACAGGAAGCGAAGAAGGCTGGGTATAAGGTGCCCTTTGGGACGGTGTCGATTACCGATAAGGCCAAGAAATTAATTGATGACGCCATTGCCCGTAAATGGGTGACCAAGGGCGCCTATGTGGCTGAGTTTGAACAGAAATTTGCGGCCCTCTTTGGCGTGAAATACGGGGTTGCGGTGTCTAGCGGTACAGATGCCGATGCCATTGCCTGTGCCGTGCTTTATGACTTTGGTGCTAAGCGTGGCGATGAGGTGATTATTCCGTCCCTGACCTTTGTGGCCACCGGTAATGCGGTGTTGCAAGCCGGATTGACGCCGGTCTTTGTTGATGTGAAGCGTGAAACCTTGAACATCGACCCTGACAAGATTGAAGCCGCCATTACCCCGCGCACCCGTGCGATTATGCCGGTGCATTTAATGGGCAAGCCCGCCGATATGGATAAGATTATGGCGATTGCTAAAAAACATAAATTGCATGTGATCGAAGATGCGGCGGAAGCGCATGGGGCGGAATATCGGGGGCAGAAGATTGGTTCAATTGGTGACATGGCCTGTTTTTCCCTTTATGCGGCGCATATCGTTACCACCATTGAAGGTGGTATGATTATTACGGATAATGAACAGATGGCTGAGGCGGCGCGCTCCTTGCGTAATCATGGCATCGACGGTAAGTTTCGTTTTAAGCGCATCGGGTTTTCCGCCAAGATGAATGAGATTGAGGCCGCGGTGGGCTTAGGCAATATTGATATCTTCCACCATATCCTAGAAACCCGGCGCCGTAATGTGCGCCATTTGATTAAGAATTTTGCACGTTTCGATAAGTATTTCTGGTATCTCAAGGAAGATAGCCATGAGGTTTTAGGGCCGCATGCCTTCTCAATGATTGTTAAGCCAAATCTTAATTTCACTAAGGATGAATTTGTCACCTATTTAGAAAAGCACGGTGTTGATTCACGCAATTTATTTTATTCCATCCCCACCCAAACCCCCAGCTATGAATTCATGGGGCATAAATTGGGCGATTTTCCTGAAACCGAATACTGCTCAGATAACGGCACGCATATCGGCTGTCACCAGGATATTGAGATCAGCCAATGCGATTATGCCATCGAGGTGGTGGCGCAATTCTTAACGTCTAAGGGCTACAGCGTTTAGTGGGTTTGTTATGACAATCTCGGTTTTTATCAATACGCTCAATGAAGCCAAGCGCATCCGTCCCTGCTTAGAAAGTGTCAAGTGGGCGGATGAAATCGTCGTCGTTGATATGCATAGCGATGATGACACCCTGAGCATTGTCCGCCAATACACTGATAAAATATTTATGCATGAGCGCCTAGGTTTTTGTGAGCCGGCCCGTCAATTTGCCGATGTAAAAATAACGGGTGAGTGGATCATTAATTTAGACGCTGATGAAATGGTCACAGCTGCGTTAAGAAGGGAATTACT
>CAYNTZ010000222.1:0-2568 GCA_964400365.1 uncultured Planctomycetales bacterium
CGGGTTTTGGATTTGGTGATGGCCTGGGGTGGCTTACTGGCTATTTCGCCCTTGTGGTTGGTGATTATGGTCTTGATTAAGCTGGATTCAAAAGGGCCGATTTTTTATCACTCTAGGCGTTATGGCCAGGGGGGGCGAGTTTTTCAAATGAAGAAATTCCGTAGTATGAGCACTAATGCGGATGAATTATTGCCACAGTTAAGGCAGCATAATGAGGTTAATGGGCCGATTTTTAAGATGAAATGTGATCCTAGGGTCACCAAGATTGGTGCGTGGCTGCGCAAATATAGTTTAGATGAATTGCCTCAATTGATTAATGTGATTAATGGGGACATGAGCTTAGTTGGCCCTAGGCCCTTGCCCATTGACCAGGTGGAAAAGGAAGATCTACGTCAATTAAAGCGTTTGGATATTCGTCCAGGCATCACTGGTTTATGGCAAATTAGGGGGCGCAGTGATGTATCTTTTGATAGGTTGTTACGTTGGGATATTTGGTATATCAATAATTGGTCTTTTGCGTTGGATTTATATATTTTATTTCAAACAATCCCGGTGGTTCTAAAAGCCAAGGGAGCCTATTAAGAATTTTAGCAACAGGGTAGCATTTAAATTGCAGTTGATTATAATGACGTTATTATAAATAAGGAAAAATAAATTATGCCAATTCAGAAAAAAGCATTAATTACGGGTATCACCGGACAGGATGGCGCTTATTTGGCTGAGTTTTTGATTGCTAAGGGCTATACGGTTTATGGGATTATCCGTCGATCCTCTTCTTTTAACACCCAGCGCATCGATCATCTTTATCAAGACCCCCATGAGAAGAACCGCAAGCTTAATTTGGTTTACGGTGATCTTAATGACGCTTCGTCATTGAATGCCATCATTAAGAATATTAAACCTGATGAAATTTATAATTTAGGCGCACAAAGCCATGTGAAGGTTTCTTTTGAAGTGCCGGAATATACGGGGGAGGTTACTGCATTGGGAACAACCCGTTTATTAGAAGCGATCCGTGATACGGGGGTCAAAACAAAGTTTTATCAAGCCTCTTCATCAGAGATGTATGGTAAGGTATTAGAAACGCCTCAATCTGAGAAAACGCCTTTTTACCCGCGCTCCCCTTATGGGGCGGCCAAGGTTTATGCCTACTGGATGACAGTCAATTACCGTGAGGCCTATAATATGTTTGCCTGTAATGGGATTTTATTTAATCATGAATCTCCCCGTCGGGGAGAGACCTTTGTGACCCGCAAGATCACCATGGCTTTAGCACGGATCAAATACGGCATGCAGGATAAATTGTATTTAGGAAACTTGGATGCTAAACGTGATTGGGGTTTTGCTGGGGATTATGTGGAGGCCATGTGGCTAATGCTTCAGCAGCCTAAAGCGGATGATTATGTGATTGCCACCGGTCAGACTTATTCGGTTAAAGAATTTTTGCAAGAGGCGTTTTCTTACGCTAAGCTGGATTGGAAGAAGTATGTGGCTATTGATAAACGTTATTTTCGCCCTACCGAAGTGGAATTATTATTAGGTGATGCGTCCAAGGCGCGTCGGGTATTGAAATGGAAACCAAAGGTGAATTTTCAGCAATTGGTGCGCATGATGGTTGACAGCGACATGGCCTTGGTAAGCAAGGAACTTTACGGCATGAAAGGAAAGCGATGAGTTTTTGGTCAGGCAAGAGGGTGGTGGTGACAGGTGGTGCCGGGTTTTTAGGCAAGGCCGTGCTGCGCCAGCTTAAAGCTAAGGGAGCCCGGCATGTCTTTGTGGTGCGTTCCAAGCAATATAATCTCCTTAAGGAATCGGCGGTGAAGCGTTTATTGGTTGATCAAAAGCCTGATCTCATTATTCATTTAGCGGCCTCTGTCGGTGGCATTGGGGCTAATCGGGATAATCCTGGTAAATTCTTTTATGAGAATTTAATGATGGGTGTGGTGTTGATGGAACAGGCCCGTTTAGCTAAAATTCCCAAGGTGGTGATTGTCGGGACGATTTGCGCCTACCCTAAGTTTTGCCCAGTACCTTTTAAAGAAGAGGATTTATGGAATGGCTACCCTGAGGAAACCAATGCACCTTACGGCATTGCCAAGAAAGCTTTATTGGTGCAATCACAGTCCTACCGCCAGCAGTATGGTTTTAATTCCATTTATTTATTGCCGGTGAATTTATACGGCCCCGAGGATAATTTTGATTTGCATTCTTCCCATGTCATCCCAGCCTTGATCCGCAAATGCATTGAAGCCAAACAACGCGGGGATAAAGAAATCGTGGTGTGGGGCACGGGCCGTGCCACGCGTGAATTTTTGTACGTGGATGATGCTGCCCGTGGGATTGTTTTAGCGGCGGAGAAATATAACAGTTCAGAGCCGGTGAATTTAGGGGCGGGTTTTGAGATTTCAATTAAAAACTTAGCGTCCTTGATTGTAAAATTGACTGGTTTTAAGGGCAAATTGGTTTGGGATACGACCAAACCGGATGGACAGCCCCGGCGTTGTTTAGACACGCGTTTAGCGCGTGCAAAATTTAATTTTACCGCCAAGGTTTCCTTTGAAAAAGGCC
>CAYNTZ010000223.1:0-2565 GCA_964400365.1 uncultured Planctomycetales bacterium
GGGGAGGATGATGTCTCTTACTACTTGGTTAGCAACATTTGGCGTACCGTTTGTTCCCTGGGTTGCTTTCGCATTCAACCCTGTATCGCTTGGCATCTCATTTTTCGAATGCGCTAGATAATCTTCTTCCAGCATCACCTTCATGTGGCTGTTAACGACATACACCTCATTCTTGTTTACAAAAACCTTGGCGGTGTCAGCTAAAATCCAAACCTTATTGAAGGTATTAACCGGCACTTCGGTGGTGCCGAATTGCTCCTGTGCTTTCTTATAAATGCGCGCCCAAAATTCCTTACCCAGTTCCTTACGCGGATCAATTAAGCTCGCGGTTAATTGCTTTAAGACATAATCCTGCGCTAAAAGGTCGCGGCCTAATTCCGTTTGCCCTAAGGTTTGCGGAATCATCTTATCTTTTTCATAAGGGCTTAAATTAACCCAGAGATCTTCTTCGGGCAGGCTTAGGCAGGCTAGGAAGTATTTGATGAGGCGTTGGGAAGACTCTTTAATGTTTGGGTTATTAGCACTAGAAATTAAAAATTCAAAACGCATCGGTTGGCTGGGGTTGATCTTTATACCCCTTAAGGCCACCCCATCCCCAGCTTGGGAAGGCGCCACCATTTCCCCTGGTTGAGGCATAAATAGCTGTGCCCCAGCGGGTTGCGGAAAAACGAAGCAACTCGCCAGAAAGCTGGCTAAGGTTAAAAACACGGTCATCTTACGGAACATACCGTAAAGATACCATATTATCTATATAAATGCCAATTTAAGAAGTTAGGCGATACTACGCCGTCAGGGCGTTCTCAACGATCTCGCAAATGGTGTGAAACATAACTAGGTGGGATTCTTGGATGCGGGCGGTTTTGGATGAGGCCGCAATTAAGGCGATGTCGCATAACGGGGCTAAGGCGGCACCTGTACCACCTGTGACGGCGATGGTTTTAATACCAGCACTCTTGGCGTATTTTACCGCTTCGATCACATTCTTGGAGTTACCGGAAGTGGAAATAGCAATTAAAACATCCCCCTTTGCACCCAACGCTTGCAATTGGCGGGAGAAAACAATATCAAAGGTATAATCATTGCCTAAGGCCGTCAACGCTGAAGTATCTGTAGTAAGCGCAATCGCAGGCCAAGCCTTACGTTCTTTCTGAAACCGCCCCACAAACTCCGCCGCAATATGTTGTGAATCCGCTGCAGACCCGCCATTACCACAAAAAAACAATTTATTACCATTTTTAAACGCATCAATAATCATTTGTGACGCTTGAGCCAACTTATCGCTATTGCGCTTTAACGTCTCTTGTTTAACGCTGATGGACTCTGCAAAAATTTGTTCAATCACAGCTTTCATAAATTATCCTTAATGTTTAGCAGAAAATACGTTGGCAATTTCAACTAAGTCCATGGTGACGGCCTTGCGCTGACTTACCGCTTCTTCCATGTCCACAAAACGAATCTTATTATCTTTCAATGAAACCATCTTGCCAAATTTATGCTCCTTCACCAACTCGACTGCCTTCACCCCAAAACGCGTCCCCAAAACCCGATCAAATGCCGTCGGAGAACCGCCGCGCAAGATATAACCCAAGACAGACACCCTAGTTTCATAACCGGTATTGTCCTCAATCGATTTAGCTAAATATTCACCCACTGAGCCAAAACGGCGCTTTTCAATGCTAGTCACCGTCTGATCAACCGAACGCATGGCATAACCATCAATCTTCGTCCCTTCAGAAATCACAATAATACTAAAGGGCTTGCCGCGCTTATGGCGTTCGGTCAGCAATTCATAGACTTCTTCTAAATTAACAGGAATCTCTGGAATTAAAATAATATCCGCACCACCAGCAATTCCTGATTGCACCGCCAGCCATCCGGTATAAAGCCCCATCACCTCAACAACCATGATGCGGTGATGTGATTCCGCGGTGGTGTGCAGGCGATCAATGCATTCAGTCGCGATATTAACCGCCGTGTCAAAACCAAAAGCGTAATCAGTCCCAGAAAGCGCATTATCAATAGATTTAGGCACCCCAACCACATGGATAATGCCTTTTTTATGCAGGGCATAAGCCACCTTTAACGTCTCTTCACCACCGACGACAATTAAAGCATCAATGCCGCTGCGCTGGTAATTTTCTTTAATTTTCTTGAGCTGATCGTCGTCATTAAGTGGATTAACCCGGCTAGTACCTAAGATAGTCCCACCCTTATCCAAGACCCCGGTAGTGGATTTGATATCCAGGACGCGCATGTCATTTTCAATCAGGCCCTGCCAACCGTTCTTAATACCGGTGACCACATAGCCTTCCTGCATGCCCTTACGCACCACGGCACGGATAACGGAGTTTAACCCTGGACAATCCGCGCCACCTGTGAGGATACCTATTTTCTTCATTAATTCCTATACCCATGAAAAGGCACTTGCGGATCAATCCCGCCCTTACCCTTTGAGCCCTTTAAATCATCTAATGAAATCTTTACCACATGTACCCGAACGTTAACCTTGTCTTCCATGCCAATCGCTTCTTCAATCTTGCTCCGCACTAAATCTTGCAGGCGGCC
>CAYNTZ010000224.1:0-2523 GCA_964400365.1 uncultured Planctomycetales bacterium
TCCATTTACAAGTATGAGCAATTTGAACGCTTAGTGATGTTGTTTGCTGACCCTGGTCAAACAGATGATTCTGCCATGATTAATGGCGATCAGGATAAGCCAATTATTGAGCCATTAAATGATGATCGATTAGCCTATTTAATTAATTCGTTGGGAATTGGTTTAGAAATTGAAGAAAAAAGAGTTCCAAGGAATGAGGATTTGATCGCTAATATGCGTGCGCATATTCAGTTTTATCCTAGGCTAAGAGGAATAGGAAAAACCTTGGTTGATAAATTTAAGCAAAGGATATTTAAAGAATTTGGAATAGACCCAGGGAAGATAACTTTATATTGGGTAGGAGGAAGGGTTAATGGCGAGCCTTTTGATTCTAAAAGTGATATAGATTTATTCTTTGACATTGAGAAGAAAGGTCAGATAAATCATGAGGCGGGTTCTAAGGTGTATTCAATTTTAAGTGAAGTTATGTATGAATCGGCTGTTGAGGGTAAATTTGGCCTTAGTGAAGAGTCGTTTCTTTTTGATGATGCTCAATTAAAGTCAACTGTTAGATATTCTCCTAAGATTGATATCCGTGGGAATGGATTTGGAAAATTGCGTTCACACAAAGTAGCCTTAATCTTAGCTTCAACTGATCAGGCTATGGTATCCACTTTTAAAGCAAGAGCTGTTGGTGTTTTACAAGGTGTATTTAATGAACCTGGCTGGGGAGGTGTTCCTAATGATGCTCGAAGCAATGATGTTGTTAAGTCAGCAGTGAGCTTATTGCGGTCTAGGCGGGTGGAAGTGCCAAAGGGAGGTGTAGGTTTAGTAGTGGGGTTTGGCAGTAATCCACAGCAACTAGAGTTTGTTAAAAGGTATTTTAAATTAGACAGGGTGATTGGTGTGGAAGCGGTGGAGGGAGAAGAGCGGCGAGTTTCCAAAGCGAGGAAGCGTTTTAAAGGTAAGGGTGTTTTTGAAATACATCAAGCAGATATGAATGATATGCGCGGGGCTATTAAGGATAACGGAAAGGTTAAGTTGCTTGTAGGGACAAATTTAACTGCTGGCAGTGAAGAGTTGCAATCTACTTTTGCAAAAGAAATGGTGCGTGTTTTAGAGGCGGGTGGAGTTGAGATTATAACCGGAAATATCGGCAAAGCTTTTAGGAGCTATTTGCGTCAATACGGTAATTTATTGGTAAATGAAGGTACTGATGAAGTATTTGTAAAGAGAGTTGATAAGGCAATGGCCACTGGCGCCAGAAAGACATTGCGTATTGATTTGGCTAATAACCTTTCTAGACAGAGAGTTTATGGAATGGAGAATATTATTTTTCTTTCTGGGTTTTTAGGTGGACTTGCTGAGCATTTAAATTTAAGGTTTCGACTGGTAGGGTCTAGTTATGAGGGTATTCGTTATGCTGGTTTTCATCCCTTAACACTAGAATATTTAAACGAAGCTTTTCATGAGTGGGGGGAATTCCCTAAGAATAAAGGGCGTATTCCAATTATTGAGGTTGAAATATCAAGCGCCCGTTATTCTCAAGAGGTTATTAATTTAGTGTCAGATTTTATAGAACGATTGTATGCGTTTTTGGAAGTTAGCTTAATGGGTGATAATTTATGGTTAGATTTTAAAAAAGGGTTTAATTCTGGAGTGGTGAGGGGAATTGCTGCTGATTTGAAATTAAGATTAGCAGAACAGAATGTTGCTGGGATTATGGAAACGACTAATCCTTCGTTATTAAATAATTCAAATGAAATTGGTTTAGGTGGCAATCTAACCCATGAGCGGTTGATTGAGAATATGTTAAGTAACCGTATTTATGTTCCAATTCAAAAAGGTAGCTTTCGTGATCGAGTTGTGAAAAGGGAAGGAAGTGACAGATGGGCAGTGATGTGGAAATCTAGGATGGTATTATTTGATTTAATTCAAATGTCGCTTAACCCAGAAAGTTTAAAGAGAGAGCTATTAAGAGTGGCAATAGAGTTAGATAAACAATATGATCGGGATCCATTGTTTGGATATGAAAAGGCTGTGCGGGAGATTGTTGATAGTGGTTGGAAAGAATGGCATCGCCAAATGAGTCTGAAAGAGTTAGTTTTGATAGCCAAGCATAAGGCTTTGTTTAATAAGGCTGGATATTCTACCTTTACAAGGTTTAGTCATAATTATCCTATACCTCAGGAATGGCGGGATGAAGAAGTTCGCCCAAACGGGTCAGCTAGGGTTTTTTCTGGAGGATTTGAGACTATTTTAATATTCAAGGTTCCCGAGTTTTATTATGAAGTAGCGGGTGCGGGTGGGGTATCCTTGCCTTTTGTGGGATATCAGATGCCTCCGGACAACTACGCCAGCGAAACGGGTGATTTCTGGTTTTCTGATGTGGATTCTAAAAATAAAATTGGTTTTATGGATGCAAAATATATGGATATATCATCCACTCGTCAAATAAATAAGAAGGCTATAAGAAATAGGCGTATGAAGTTAAAAGACCGTCCGTCAATGAATAAGTCGTTAGACGAAAAACATAAATATCAG
>CAYNTZ010000225.1:0-2507 GCA_964400365.1 uncultured Planctomycetales bacterium
TCAAATCCGAAGTCCGCGGCAAGGTGGTGGAAGTCACCGTGCAAAATGGCGAACCGGTGGAATTTGGCCAAACCTTATTTGTCGTTGATCCACTGTGATATTAGCAGACACACACCGTAATTTTAATTATTTTGAATTAAAGTTACGGTGTGTGTCTGCAGAAAGATAGTATGTTCTCTAAAATCCTTATTGCTAACCGTGGTGAAATTGCCCTGCGCATTATCCGTGCATGTAAGGAAATGGGTATTCGTACCGTAGCGGTTTATTCTGAAGCTGACCGTACATCCTTGCATGTGCGTTTTGCTGATGAAGCTGTCTGTATCGGTAAAGCCTCTAGTAAAGAGTCTTATTTAAATATCCCAGCGATTATCTCAGCCGCTGAAATCACCGACGTGGAAGCGATTCACCCGGGTTATGGTTTCTTGTCTGAAAACGCACATTTTGCGGAAATTTGTGAATCTTGCCATATTAAGTTTATTGGGCCTTCTCCCGAGAGTATCCGTAAGATGGGGGATAAGATTGTCGCTAAAGAAACCGTCAAGAAAATCGGCGTGCCGTTAACTCCAGGTGGCGATGGCATTATCAAGACCCAAGAAGAAGCGCTTAAGATTGCCCAGAAAATTAAATATCCGGTGATTATCAAAGCAGCGGCAGGCGGTGGTGGTAAGGGGATGCGGGTTTGCCACAATGATGTGACCTTGATTAATTCCTTTAAGATGGCGCAGACCGAGGCTGAGGCCAATTTTGGCCGTGGCGACGTGTATATCGAAAAATACATTGAAGGCCCACGCCACGTCGAGTTTCAGATCTTAGCTGATGAGCATGGCAATGTGATTCATTTAGGCGAGCGTGATTGTTCTGTCCAGCGCCGTCATCAAAAATTGTTAGAAGAGGCGCCGTCACCCGCCTTAGATGCAGCCTTGCGTAAAAAGATGGGTGATGCCGCCATTAAGGCTGCTAAAGCGGTGAATTATCATGGGGTGGGGACAATTGAATTCCTGCTTGATGCGCATAATAATTTTTACTTCATGGAAATGAATACCCGCATCCAGGTCGAGCATCCGGTGACTGAACTGGTTACCGGCATTGATTTGATTAAAGAACAGATCAAGGTGGCCTGGGGGATGAAGTTAAAATTAAAACAAGAAGATATTAAGATCACCGGTGCGGCCATTGAATGCCGTATTAACGCCGAGGATCCATATAATAATTTTATCCCCAGTCCCGGCAAGATTGAGGAATTGAATTTACCTGGCGGCCCTGGTATACGCCTGGATACGCATATTTATCCCGGTTACAGCATCAGCCCTTACTATGATTCAATGGTGGCTAAGCTTATTGTTTATGGCCGTGACCGTCAAGAGGCTATTCGCATTATGCGTCGTGCCCTGGATGAATTTTATGTAGCACCTATCAAGACTACCATTCCATTGCATATGGAAATCTTGCACCATCCCACCTTCCTCGAGGGTAAGGTGACAACTCATTTCTTAGAAAAGATGATGAAGAACGAATAAATTAGAGGAGCGGCCTATGCGTGGGGAGCAAATTGTAGACCTTGGAGCGGTGCAGATTCACCGAAAAGTGATTGGCGATATCGCGGCTGAGGCTATCAAGGATATCCCCGGTGTCAGTTTGGCTACCTTTGGCATTTTGGGTGTTCTTGCGGAAAGTTTTGGGTTTAAGAATTACCCAGGGGTTTCTGTCCGTATTACCAAAGACCAGCAAGTTACTATTGAAATCCGTGTTATAATTAATTATGGTATTAGCATTCCGGAAGCGGCTCGTCAAATCCAGGATGTGATTGCGCGGGCGGTTGAAGAAGCTGTTGATATTTATGTGCGGGAAATTAATGTGAGCATTCAAGCGGTTCAACGGAGGGATTCTTAATGTGGTTCTTGACGCGGATGGCGATTGTTTTTTATGTGACAATTCTTTGGGTAACCTCGATTGCCGTTATCCTTTTTGTCCTGCATCAATTAGAGTTTGAGACAGTCAGCCAGGTGTTAAAGGCTGTTTATAATGAGAAGAATGCCCGTATTATTGTTGGCTGCATTGCGATTGGCATTGTGGGGGTTAGCATCCTTCTTGAGAATCTAATTTATGGCCGCCGTCGGGCGGAGCGCACTATTGCATTTATTAATCCCAGTGGGCCGGTGACGGTATCCTTGGCGGCGATCGAAGACTTGGTTAAGCGCCTGATTGTGCATGTGCCGGAAGCGTTGGAAATCAGGCCGCATATCATCGCCACCAAAAAGGGTCTGGATGTGGATATTAAATTGACCTTGCGTCATGAAGCAAATATTCCTGATCTTACCGGCCGTCTACAAGATCTAGTTAGAGTCAAGATTGAAGAAGCGATCGGTATGGAAGATAAGGTTAATGTCCGGGTTCATGTGATTAAGATTTCATTGGATGATTTAAAGGGCGTAAAGGGCAAGGGTGTGATTGATCCCCAAGTGCCTTTTCATGGGTATAGGAATTAATGAAGAAAATTGGTATCTTAA
>CAYNTZ010000226.1:0-2474 GCA_964400365.1 uncultured Planctomycetales bacterium
AACCGATCCCCTACGCTCATCGTGTATTTCCGTGCCGTTAAGGGAGGCAAAAAGCCTAATAATCTCGGCTGTCTTCTTTTTAATTTCGTCAAATTCTTGGGCATATATATGTATAGTCAACTGCATGCGAAATAGCTTTTGATTGCTTTGCTGTATCTCCTCAAGCAGGTATTCGTATTGCTGTACCTTTGTTTGGGCATCTTTGTTAATAATATTAAACATTCCCTGCATATTGCCGTATTCACGTTTGCGCATCCCCTCAATCTTTGAGCGCCCCCATTCTTTAGGAGGCGCTTCAAAATTAACCACCACATCAAAATCTGAAAAAGAAAGGTGATCCAGTCCCGCCAACATAAAAGGAAAACTCGCCTCGGGTAAGACTTTTAAAGAAATGTACTTGTGATAGAAACCGCCAAAATGGATGTATTCCCCCTTCTTTTCATCAATGGCAATATCCGAACAAGACACTTGACGGACAAACACCTCATTAGCTTTAGGCTTAGGACACTCAATACCTTCTTTTAAACGGTCGGGGTTAAGGTATTTGTACATTAAGCACATAAGCCCGTAGTCATCCAAGGGCTTAAACCCTAACCCCGCACCATTGATGCCTTCCTCTATATTATTAAGCAATAAGCGGAAGTCTTTCTTAGCCTCTTCCAGCTGGAATTTAGTTAATTTCTTAACATTGCTTAAGAAATTAAACCGCTTAGCCTCTTTTGATTCCTGATTGAAATTAACTAACAAATAACAACGCCTGCGCCTAAACAACTTCTCCTTGGTTAATGATTCAAAGCGCTCCATACGCTGTGAATGCATGGCTTTAATCAATGGATGGTTAGCCTTAATAAGCGCGTGTTCTTCCATTTCCTTGTGGTAGTCGCTATCTAAGGTGAAGAATATCTGGTAGCTTGCGCGGTCGCTTAAGCTATTAAGGAAGTTTTCAGTTTTTTGTGAGCACCTAATTAGCCCATCGGAAGATAAATTATCAAGGCTTGGACAGGCAAGGCTGTATCCTACGGATAAAGAATCATCCTTAAAGACTAGGAATCCATCTTCAAAATGGCTATAAGGCAATAACTCTTGCAGGCCAGTGAGCTTCAAATCCAGCTCACGGCCTTTAATTGTGTGGGCAAACACTTGGGGATAAGCGGTGAATCGCTTGTCCTTAAAGAACCAATCGATGTAATGTTCGCTTGCGTTTGCCGGTTTGCCTTTTTTGACCAAAATAAGAAAACCGCTCAAGACCCCACAGAATCCCCAAATACCAAGGTTATTCACCTTTATGATTTGCAGAATCAAGGCGGTTCCCAAAACGATGAAGATATCCCATCCCTCAAAGCCAAAGACAATCATCCTGTCCTGCAAATTCCTTAAAACCTTTTCTGAATAAAGACGCATAAAGGCTATCTCCCAAATGACGCGCTGACAAAATCCACAATTTGCGGTGAGGCAAACATAATGACTGTGCCAATTAAAGCGGCAGCGAATAATTGGCTGTTGCCCATAGCCTTCTGCCAGCCAGCTATAATAAGGAAGATGATGGCCAGTGGCTGGCAGACACTTTTCACCTTGCTTTGTAATTCATCCATACCGCTGACTAAATCAGCAAAAGCTGGCTGACTGCTTAAAAAGACAAAAAGCATCAGTATTAAAAAACACTTACAGCTGGGGGTTTTTACCCATTTTTTGAGGGTACGCATGGCGATATCTCCTTTGTTATGGTTTGATTGTCATAGGCTTTATAAAAATTCTCCAAGGTTACAAATTGAAAATACATCCCCACCGCTTCCAATTTTCCTATTGCGGCTAATTTCTTCTCAATTGCCAACAGCTCTTCCTTAATAGTGGGGGTGTCGCAAAGGTAAATAACATTGCGGTCTTTAACGTCTTCACGTTTGGAATAATTTCGGAATATATCCTCATAGCGCTCCTTATTCTTTAAGGTGCGCTCATACTCAAGAAATACTTTTTGGCGGGTGCCATCTTGGCGTCTGCGCCAAAAAATAGCATCGGGTGTCTTAATATTGCCAAAGTCAAATTGAGGCAAGGCGCGGATATAGTCTTCTGACCACCACTCGTCAATGGTTATCAGGTTATTTCTAGTAAAAGCGCTACGAATACGATTAAGCTCTAGGGAATGATCAACATAATGCAGGGTAATAGGCCGGACTTCAAAAGGCGGCAAATCTGGAAAATATGACTTAAGCAGTTCAAATAACTTAGGATTGTCTATGTACCAAATACCATTGGGGATTTCGCGGTATTTCATGTGTGAGATACCCAATTCATGCATGGTTACGCGCACATAGGCAAATTTTTGGGATTGGAATAAGTGACGGTCTACGTCAGGAATGGTGACAATTCCTTGTTCCCCAATGAACTTCAAGATATGGATTCTTTGTGGAATGACACGCACAGGCGGTCTCCTTGTCAAAAAATACACCTTGCAAGTTCAACCTCTTCATTTGGGA
>CAYNTZ010000227.1:0-2468 GCA_964400365.1 uncultured Planctomycetales bacterium
AAGGTTTGATCACGAAAGAGCAGGCAGAGGGGATGAAAAATGAGGAAGCTCGTAATATCATTTTCTACCCTGGGTTTTCAACAAAAACTGAAGTGAGTGAGATTTCCGGACGCGGCGTTGGAATGGATGTGGTCGATAGAAGTTTTCCAAGGGATGAAGCCGCTAAGCCGTAAAGGTACGACCTTCTCCACCTTTACCGTAGCAGGTTTTGTGCGCCGCGGCCTTCAAGAGCAGGGTTTTGTTTTAGAAAAGATCAAAGGTTACGGTGAAAAGAAGGAAGCTTTAACAGGGATTTTTACTGGGGAGAAGGTCTTACAACGATCCCTTAAGGTTAAGGGCAAGGCCTAGTCTAAAAGGCAGCCTTTTCTTGTTTTGGATAGAATTACAATACCCACCCAAAATTTAATTTCATATTTACATAACTCATTTATATTCAATATGTTGCAACTCTATTCATAATAGCCCGCCCCTTGTTTTTCTAGTATTTATAGTATTTACTTTATAACATATGCGACACTCGCGGTTGATTCACATTTTCCTATTATGCACCTTTGTGCTTAATGCGGTAGGGCCATTTCCTTCGGCACAGGCAGGGCCATCTATTTTACCGGCGATGAATTTGCCTGCTCCAGGAATAAGGATGACGCCAAGCTCTCCTTTTGACCCTGTGCTTTTGCGCGGGGTGGTAGTAAATCCACAATCTCCGCTACAATTGCAATTCTTAGTTGACCGTGGTGGGCAAGTATTTAATAGCGCCATTATCAGCGAAGAAACAAAAAAATTAATGAAGTATTTCCTTACCGCCTTAACCATCCCTAAGGAAGATTTCTGGGTGAATCTTTCTCCCTATGAAAAAGACCGCATCATTGACCATGGTTTTGGCTTAACCGAAATGGGGAGCGATATGCTTGCCCAAGATTACCTCTTGAAGCAATTAACCGCATCCCTGCTTTATCCGGAGAGTGAATTAGGAAAAGAATTTTGGCAGAAGGTTTATAAAAAGGCAGCTGAAAAATATGGTAATGCCCAGGTGCCGATTAAATCATTTAATAAGGTGTGGATTGTGCCTAATGAAGCCGTGGTTCATGAAGAAGACGGCAAGGCCTTTATTGTTAAGAGTTCTTTAAAGGTGATGATGGAAGAAGATTATTTAGCGTGGAAACATCAAGAGGCAAAGGCCCCGCAAGGCATTGATCAGTTAAGCAATGAGCTCTTGCGTGAAATTATTATTCCAGTCTTGGAAAAGGAAGTTAATGAGGGCAAGCATTTTGCGCCCTTAAGGCAGATGTATGATGCTTTTATACTGGCAGATTGGTATAAGGAATCACTGCGCAATAGCTTACTTAATACAGTTTATGCCAATCAAGGCAAGAGCCTTGGTTTAGACGGCCCGGATGCGCAGGCTATTGAGCGGGTGTACCAGCTGTATATCACGGCTTTTAAAAAAGGCGTTTATAATTATGTGAAGGAAGATATCGATGAGATCTCCCAACAGCCCGTGGCGCGCAAATACTTCTCTGGAGGGATGAGCTTGGCGGGTTTACAGCGTACGGCGCCTTCATCCGCGCAAGTAAGTGCTGCCATGGCCCATGAAGATCGCCTTGCCTCGGTGGAGGTGAGTCTGTTGCCGCACAGTTTTGCTAATGAATTATTAAAACCCCTGCTTGCTGCAAAGATTACAGCCAAGTCAGATCTGGATGCTTACCGTGGGATTCAGTCGGAAGTGATTAAAGAACAAGTTAAAGCCAAGATAGTGGCAGCAGCTAGAGAATCTGCCCAAGAGCTAGACAATCCTACCCTAGAAAAATTATTAGCACAGGCGCCTATTATCCCTATTGCGCGCATGATTAACACGCTAGGCCAATTAGGGCATGTGGGTTTGGGCCAGCAGTATGGGGAAGGTGTTATTTATATCGAGGAAGAATACAAAGATAACGCCGATGTCTTAGCCCGCGAGTTTTATCAATTGCTGATGGCCGAGCAGGTTTTTGCCAAAGAAGGGGTGGGCCCCCAAGAGCGCCGCGCGTGGGTGAAGAGCCATTTAGACCAGGCCCGCCAATGGGCCAATACAGCACCCGTTATTCCTGAGGCTTTGTTCTTAGAACAAAAGGCCAAGGGCAATTTACCAACCCTGCTTGTTCCATCTCAATCCGTGGATGAAGAAGATATCAATCTGGCGGCGAAACGCACCATCACGGATGAAGATATGAAAAAGACTTTTCAAGCCATCAGAAATATAGCTGTGAGATGGCCGCTTCATGAGGTCACCCGGCTGAGCCGTAATCATAAGGATTACGTTAATTTGTTTGGGGTTGGGGATGATGTGGTTGGCGGACACCTCATGGAGGGTCAATTTAAAGCAAACAAGGTAGTGGTAGCAAAGCTTAATGAGCCATTAATGATTAATGCGGAGCATCCAGAACAAGCCAGGTATGTATTAAAGGATTTCTTTGCCCAACAGCTTTTTG
>CAYNTZ010000228.1:0-2451 GCA_964400365.1 uncultured Planctomycetales bacterium
TTAAAGACTTCTTGATAATCAAATAAGGCAATAACCCCATCCTCACCTACCGTGACAAATTTATTGTCTCCCAACAACGCCAAACCATTTAACTTGCCATGATGCGTATCTATATGGCCATCAAGCAATTTGCCATCAGCAGAAAGATCAATATAGGACGTCTTATTTCCCGGCCAATGATAAAGCACCCCTTTGGCCCCATCCTTGTTATGCTCATGCTGCATTGAAGGAAATTGTTGGGATAAATCAAACTTAGCCACTCCACCAGGCATGTAAACAACCAAAAGATTATCTTCAAAAAATATGCTCTTTTTTACCCCCTTTAAATCAATATTTAAAGCAGATGTGCTCATATGAATCCATTGATTACCCGATGGTTTAGCGAATGCGTATATTTGACCATCAACAAAGATTGCAAAATACTTTCCTTTGGGATCATAAATAATGTCTTGCGCATCTGCTAAATCAAACCTTTGCAAAATCTTTCCTGATGTCATGTCCCAAAATTTAACTCCATCCTTACCCCTAATTGCGACTTCCTTACCATCAGGAGAAACAACTATTTGATTAATTTCTCCCTCTAACCGAGGTAATTTAAAAACAGGCTTAGATGATGGATTGGCAGACACATCATAGATATTACCTAATTGGTCGCTGACTAAAATTCTTCCATTATCAAAAATCTTTACACTAGTCAACGGTACATTTGATACAGTAATTTCCTCTTTAAACTCCAAGTTCGAACGTGTAAATACCCGAATCTTGCCATCTTCATGCGCAGAAACAACAATCCCTAACTTTTCTGATTCGTCCACATCACGGATTACAGAATTTAATTTCTGGCCTGCTATATACTGCTTATGGCCAGTCTTAACATCCCATAACTTTAACTCAGCATTAGAACCTCCGCTAATCAGGTGCTTATCATTACCAAGGTCTTTAAAAACTTTAAAAATCTTAAATGCATTGATTGAATCATTTTCATCTTGAGAATAGCTATACAACAAGTCATTATAATTCCCTTTAACCTCACTATGTGGTCTAAAATCACCTTGAGAGAATTTTTCTTCAAGAAAAACAATATAACCAATTCCTGGTGAGGACACAATAAACGCACTGCTCACTGCTTTAGTCTTACTTGCATTAAAGATCAAGAATTTCTCCTGCCCCTTTAATTCAGGAATAGGATCAGAAACATTGACTAAATTCCATTCATTTGTTTGCGGGTCTTTTTTATAAAAAGCCATCCGATCAACAGCAAAGGCAGCTAAAATATCCCCCTTAGCATTAAAAGCTGCTTTTTCAACACCAGGAATGCCATGAGCCTTTATCTCCTTACCCGATTCTACATCCCGAAAAGTAAGTTTATTATCTAAACCAAATGTAACCAAGGTTTTTTGATCTGGAGAAAGCACCATTTGCTTAATACCACCTGCATGCGCATTTTTCAGCCAAGGAGCACTCATTATTGGTTGGCTAGCCGCACCTGAAGAAGACGGCTTAGGATCTAAGCTGGCGGTCAACCCTGGCACCTGCATAGGCAAGGCTATCGGTTGTTGAACAGCAGGTATTGACTTTTGAGGAGCAGTAGCAGGTGCTTGTACTATCACATCTAGATTAGTAATGTCAACCATCTGTACCGTGCCGTCTGCTAAACCAACAGCCAGACGATTAACTTGAGGGATAGGGGTTATGGAAACAATGGGCTTATCTGATAATTTCATATTATGATAATAATCTCCTGCCTTATTCTTCATATCCCAGAACATTAATCTGCCATCCGTATCTCCAGTAACAAATCTTTGCTCAGAAGGAAGAAAGGCGATTGCTTTTATATCAGAGGATGCTCCTGTGGTATATATACCTTGAGGTTTGGCATTTGGATCCAATTTAAATATATTAATTCCTGGAAATTCAAGAATTGCCAATTGTTTCTGGGTAGGTGAAACAGCAAAGACCTCTATCGGCTTATCAGAAATCTTGGTTAATGCGCCACCCATGCCAGCCCCCAACATTCCATCAAGGTATAAAACATTTCCTCCCCCCGTGTATAAAACATCTTTCTTATTTTGCTCAAACGTAGCATGTCCCATATATTGATAATCTTTTGTAGCAGGATTAAGCTCAAAACTAAACTTGATATTCTTTGCAGTAAGATAAAGATTATTATTTTCTATCTTTATTTCCCTAATATGAGCCAAAATATCTTTTAGTAATCCACTAATTGTTAACGTGATTGTTTGTTGCTTTTTCCATCCTTGAGCCGTCTTTTTCCAGAAAATAAGATAATCATCATCCCCGCTTGTCACCAAACTATCCCCATTTGCGTTAAAAGCGGCAAATCTTACAGGCTTAATATGCTCTTCTAGCTTCTGAAGCAAATTTAAAGGATCGCTAGCCCAAAGCAGCACCTTGCCATCTTCCCCTAAGGTCACCATGGTCTTGCCATCA
>CAYNTZ010000229.1:0-2434 GCA_964400365.1 uncultured Planctomycetales bacterium
TCCGTGCGCTTTTTAACTTCATTTAAACGTTTCATAGCCTCTGGATTATTAGAATCCGCGGCAATGCCATAAACGGTTTCAGTGGGGAAAATAACCAAGCCGCCTTGACGGATAATACGCGCAGCCTCGGCAATCTTCTCAGTTTCCGGCAGTGCTGAGTTGATTTTAAGAATCTTGGTTATCATAAATTTACCCTATGCCTTGACTGCCCCTTCGCCCTCGCGGCGAAGCACCTTAACACCGATATCACGCCTAAAGAAAATATGCTCAAAATCAATCTTGTCAACAGCCTCATAGGCCTTGCTGCGGGCCAACTTTAAATTAGGACCTAAGCTGGTTACCCCTAAGACCCTGCCGCCATTAGTCACAATAACCCCGCCGTCATTCTTAGTCCCGGCATGAAAAACAATGGTTTCTGGATCGTCAATGGTTTCTAGCCCCTTGATCTCATAACCATTTTGGTATTTACCCGGATAACCGCCGGAAGCAATCACCACACATACACAGGCTTGTTCATCCCATTTCACCTGGGTCTCATGAAGCCTGCCATCACACGCCGCTAATATGATATCAACAAGATCAGTACGCAGGCGCGGCAAGATGCATTGGGTTTCAGGGTCACCAAAACGGGTATTAAATTCCAATGTCTTGGGACCTGACTCAGTTAACATCACCCCGGCGTAAAGCACCCCCTTAAAAGGATGCCCCTCCTGGTACATGCCGCGGATCGCCGGCTCTATAATACGGGCAATGACCTGGTTAAGCACATCGACGTTAACTAATGGATTCGGTGAAAATGTCCCCATACCGCCGGTGTTTGGCCCTAAATCATCATCAAAAATGCGCTTATGGTCTTGCGCCGTTGGCAATACTAGAAAATGTTTGCCGTCAGAAATAGCCAAAACGGAGGCTTCTTCGCCAACCAAACATTCTTCAATAACTATTCTTTCACCCGCCGCGCCAAAGATCTTCTGCACCATGATATCGTCAATGGCTGTTTGCGCTTCTTTTAAATCCTTGCAAACATAAACACCCTTGCCAGCGGCAATACCGTCAGCCTTAACCACTAAGGGATATTGCGCCTTCACTAAAAATGCTTGCGCATCCAAGGCATTATCAAAAATCTTATACACGGCTGTTGGTATATTGCGCCGGTGCATAAACTCCTTGCAATAGACCTTGCTGCCTTCCAATTGCGCTGCTGCTTGGGAAGGCCCAAAGATCTTTAATCCCTTTTGCGCAAAAACATCAACGATCCCCTTAACCAAGGCCACTTCCGGCCCCACCACGGTCAGGTCTATTTTCTTAGCTAAGGCAAATTTCAGCAAGCCGTCCACATCATCTGCAGCAATCGCGACACATTCAGCTAATTGCGCAATCCCGCCGTTACCCGGCGCACAGTATAATTTCTTGCACCTAGGCGACTGCTTGATTTTCCAGCACAGGGCGTGCTCACGACCACCAGAACCAATCACTAAAATATTCATTTAAACATCACCTTACGCTTCGCATCCTTAACCACTTCACCAATGGTGAAGGCTTCAATACCATGCTTCATTAAGGCCGCATGGGTGGCGTCTAAATCATCGGGATCAACCACGATGGAAAAACCAATACCCATATTAAAGGTGCGGTACATGTCATGCTCAGGCACGCGCCCCTTATCTTGAATTAACTGAAAAATCCTCGGGATAGGCCAGGAGCCTTTATTCACCTCAAAGCATAGGCCCTTGGGCAGGATCTTGGTTAATTTTTCATACCAAGCGCCACCGGTCATATGCGCCATGCCCTTGACCTTAACCTTGGTCAACAAATCCAAAACCGGCTTAACATAGATGCAGGTGGGCTTAAGCAGAATAGCCGCGTAGGCTTTTTGTTCCGCTTGGCTTAAGGCCTTGCGCGCCAACGAATAGCCGTTTGAATGCAAGCCCGACGATGGCAGGCCGATTAAGACATCGCCTTCCTTAATCGTTGACCCATCAATAATCTTGTCGCGCTCCACAATCCCAACCGTAAACCCGGCCAAATCATAATCTTCGCCCTTATACAGATCAGGCATCTCAGCAGTTTCACCGCCGATTAACGCACAGCCGGACAAATGACAGCCAGCCACCACACCCTTAATCACCTGCTTCATGGTCTTAAGTTTTAATTTGCCGGTGGCTAAATAATCTAAGAAAAATAATGGCTTAGCTCCCGTACACAACACATCATTAACATTCATCGCCACTAAATCAATGCCGATGGTGTCATGCTTGCCAACTAGATTAGCGACCAATAATTTTGTACCAACCCCGTCAGTGGAAGAGACCAGAACCGGATTCTTGTATTTAAATCCGCCTAAATCAAATAAGGCACCAAAGGAACCAGTGCTATTCTTCTCCTGACGATTAAGCGTGCTCCTAGCAATCACTTCGATAGCATCTACAGATCT
>CAYNTZ010000230.1:0-2428 GCA_964400365.1 uncultured Planctomycetales bacterium
TGCAACATCTGCAACCTCAATGCGCTTCCCTCACGAAAAAGACAATATTTATTATAAAAAGTATTTCTTAATTTTCAATAGGAGTTTTTATGGCTATAGTCGGCGTTATTGGTGGGTCGGGGTTGTATCAGATTGAGGGGATTGAGAAGGTGAAGAAGGTGGCGGTGAAAACCCCTTTTGGTAATCCTTCAGATAAATTTATTACTGGCGAGATTACAGGGTGCAAGGTGGTATTTTTGCCTCGCCATGGTGTTGGCCATCGCATTTCCCCTAGTGAAATCAATTACCGTGCAAATATTTATGGGATGAAGAAGCTGGGGGTGGAAGCGATCATCTCGGTGTCTGCGTGTGGTTCGCTTAAAGAAAAACTTAAGCCTATGGATTTTGTGATCCCTGATCAATTCATCGACCGCACTCGCAAGGCGCGTTTGGATTCTTTTTTCACCAATGGTATTGTGGCTCATGTTGCTTTTGCTGATCCGATCAGTAAAGAAATCGCCGATATTATCGACGATTCCGCTAAGAAGCTAAAGATTAAGGCGCATCGTGGGGGAACCTACATTAATATGGAAGGTCCGCAGTTTTCTACCAAGGCGGAGAGCAATCTCTACCGCTCCTGGGGAGCTGATATTATTGGCATGACCAATTTGACCGAGGCTAAGCTCGCACGTGAAGCGGAGATTTCCTATGCCACCTTGGCTGCCATCACGGATTACGATTGCTGGCACCCGTCGCATGACTCGGTGACCGTTGAAATGATCATTGACTACCTACACAAGAACGTGGCCAACGCCAAAAACATCTTAAAATTAGCAATTCCAGCGGTGGCCAAGTTAAAAAATTTTTCTGCCTCAAATGCCCTGCAATATGCTATTATTACCGACCGTAAATTGATTAAGCCTAAATTGAAGAAAGATTTGGCACCAATTATTGGTAAGTATATTAAATAATACGTGGCGGATAACGGGATGGGTAAGTTCTCGAAAGCTGAAACCTACCCCCACCAGATGCCATCCGAAAAAGAACTACAAACGATAAACCAAAAACCTTCTGCCCAAAACCTCAAGTGCATCTGTAGTGGGGGCTGGGGGGGGGCAGTTGAAGCTTGAGAGAAGCTTACCCAGCACGTTATTCATGCTATGGACTATCAAAAGACATTAAATTTGCCGCAAACCGATTTTGCCATGAAGGCGGGACTAACTCAAAAAGAGCCTGTCATGTTAGCCCATTGGCAAAAGGATGAGATTTACAAGCGCATCCGTGAAAAGTCTAAAGGCCGTCCGTCCTTTATATTGCACGACGGGCCGCCCTATGCCAATGGCCATATCCACATTGGTCATGCCTTAAATAAAATCCTTAAAGATATTATTGTTCGTTACAAAACCATGAAGGGTTTTGATGCGCTTTATGTGCCTGGTTGGGATTGTCATGGACTTCCCATTGAGCATCAATTGTTGAAGGACATGAAGGCGAAAAAGGAAGATTTTGACACACTAGTCTTTCGTAAGAACGCGCATGACTATGCGATGAAATTCGTCGGCATCCAGCGGGAAGAATTTAAGCGTTTAGGTATTTGGGGTGAGTGGGAGAATCCTTACCTGACGTTAGCTCCGCATTACGAATATTGGATTCTAAAATCATTAGCAGAGTTAAAGAAGAAAGGCTATGTCTACCGTTCACTCAAACCCGTTAACTGGTGTTTTTCTTGCGAGACAGCTTTAGCTGAAGCGGAAGTTGAGCATGAAGATAAGCAATCTCCGACTGTATTTGTGCGCTTTGAGGTGAATAATCCACAAGTATTAGGATTGCCGGCGGGCAAGAAGGTGTCTTTGCTGGTGTGGACCACAACGCCGTGGACCTTATTGGCGAATGTGGCTGTCGCGGCTAACGCGCATTTTGATTATGTCTGCGCGGATAACGGCCAAGAGATTTTGATTTTAGAAAGAGGTTTATCCGAACGTATCCTGCCCAAAGGCAATGCCGGCGCCTTTCATGTCATTAAGGAAGTAAAGGGTATTGAATTAAAGCAAGTTAATTACACGCATCCCTTTGGCAAGCGTGAGCATTGCCCGGTGGTGACCGCTGAGTATGTGACCCGCGATGATGGTACAGGGCTGGTGCATACGGCGCCGGGACATGGGGTGGACGACTACCAAACCGGCCTAGCCAATAAATTGCCGGTATTAATGCCTGTTAATTCCAAGGGTGTCTTTACCGACGAAGGAGCGCCTTTTGCGGGTCAATTTGTTTTTAAGGCTAATGACCAAATTATCACTAATCTAATCGAACGTGGCTTGCTTTTTGCTGGCGAACCGATTCAGCATTCCTATCCTCATTGCTGGCGTTGCAAGAATCCGGTAATTTTCCGCGCCACCGAGCAATGGTTCTTAAAGATTGACCATAATAATTTACGCCAACAACTACGTGA
>CAYNTZ010000231.1:0-2370 GCA_964400365.1 uncultured Planctomycetales bacterium
CACTTAAAATAGTAACGGCTATTGGTGTGGGTACGCTTGCGTGGTGGGCGCTATCGCGTGATAGGGCAATGGCTTCTTCCGTGCCCAATGTTACGTCAGCAGAACAATTTAAGGCGATGAAAAAAGACATATCAAAGGGGAAGTATTCAATTGATGAATTACGGGAAGTGATCTCTGTATTAGGTGGGTATGAAAGAACTCTTGCTGTAGACACGCCAATGCGTAGAGAAGTGCAAGATCTTAAGGTAGCAGTTCAACGTCGAGTTGCTATTGCTGTGGGGGATCGTAATCACTTTAGCTTGCGCGTGCCTAAGGGGGTTAAGAGAAAGAGTCAGGCCATGCTGTCGTCTTTAGATTTAGAATTAATAGGTAACCTGAAACTAAATCCGTCTGCAATTGAAGCCTTAAAGTCGATAGCCGTGCAATTGCAAATCCCGCATCAACAGATCCTTCGCGTCACCCAGGCGTTGATTGGGCAAACGGTTGATGCTACGCATTTATTGAACGTCTTTAGTACAGGTAATCATGAGATTACGGCGGGGTTTAAAGATAAGGAGGCTGAAAAGTTTCTTTATGCAGCATCCAGTAAAGGCAAGAATCCTGCTAAAGCGGGGCATATTAAATTATATGTTCCCCAGGCAGATATTGGTTTTAATGTAACGGCATCAGTATGGTTAAACCGGATGGATTATTTAATCCGTAAGTTTGGCGTTAGTGACCGAGAGAAATTCAAGATATTCTTCCAAGGGGAGAATATTCAACTGCATCACATGGGCGTGTTTACAGAACCGTTATATGTGCGTGAAGGTTCTCTTCGGTTGGATTTAAAGAATTTTCTTAACACAGCCAAGGCCATTGTTTACCAGGGGAATAAGCAGGTTGTGGTGGCGGTAGGGCAAGATGTCCGTATGAAGGGGCAGAAAGAAATATTTGTTAATGGCGGTAGCTTAGGTTTTCTCCCAGAGACAGCCCAGGTGGGGGTAACGGTTAGCGAAGTAATTATATATGAGGCAGGTAATGAATCCATATTTAAGTTCTTTGATCTTACAGGTGAAAAGATTCAGGTATTTTCATGGACACTTGAATATACAAGTAAGGTAGATTACAAATTAAAAGCACGTCAAGCGTTGGATCGGTATATTTCAGCCTTAGAAAAAAACAACTTTTTTGATTCCAGAAAAGCCGCGGCTGAATATGTTTTATTGGCTCTTAAATATGAGAAATTGACGTTTATTCAAGTGATGGATGCTTTATCAAAGGCGACAGATTTTATTAAAACATCACCTGAAGATAAACAACGTGAAATTAGGATTAATAACTTATTGTATCAGACGTTAAAATTAGAAAATCTAGGGGGGAATAATTATTTTAAAATACCAGCAGTCCGTAATTATGTAGTGAAATTCTATGGAGCAGGGGGAAGCTTATCATTTGATGACTTGGTAGGGGGATTGTCATCTGATCCAGAAGCAATGTTTGATAATACTTTCTTGCAAAAGATGATTGTTGGAGCAGGGTTAGATTTACAGTTCTCACAAGGAATTTTGTACCATAATACAAAGGATTTAGATGCTGTTTTAGAAGATGGACAATTTAAAAGAATGCCCTTAACAAGGGTTGGGCAAAATTATGGTGCAGGAGATTTTGTAGAAGAGATTCTCAATCCAGCTCTTATTTTAGTGAGCGCCCTCAAGTTTAATGATTTGCGTGATAAAAAACAAGCAATCTTAGAGCATGCGCATTTTGATCCGCATCCAAGCATTAATGAGGGATTAAAGTTTGATGATGTTATTAAGATAGTGGTGAGCGAAGATACTTGGAATGAGTATCAAGATTTCCTTATAAGCAGTCCTAATTCAAACAAGGCGTTAAGAATAAAGCGTCTTATTAAGGCAGGAAAACTAGATTTTATGAAAGGTTTTAAGCATCGAAGTAACGCGGAGCAAGGTTATTCCCCTACAGCTCGCAAAGCCGTTCTTGATTATATGATTAGTCATGATTTATTAAAAGATATTCCTTTCTTGGAAATTCGCCCTTACCAAAATAGAGATCAAGAAGATGGTGCTATTGTAAAAGACAAAGAAGGTAATCAATACATCTTTTCAAAAGTAATAATTAAAGGAGCTCCAGGCAGTGTTGTAAGAAATACAAGTGTTATAGCAACGAATGGAATGCAGTTTTCTTTTGATTGGTTAGATTCCCAATCAGCGCATATGAAGCAGATACAATTAGGAGGTAATACCATTGAGCTTGATGCCCAAGGCAGGATAAAACGTTTTAGTCAAAAAGGGGTGGGGGCTAATATTTATGAATATAACCAAGAGGGCGTTCCGTTACGCATCCGCGATGAGCAAACTGGAAAGATCGAAG
>CAYNTZ010000232.1:0-2364 GCA_964400365.1 uncultured Planctomycetales bacterium
TCAAATAATGCAAAAACACTTTTAATTAGTGCAAATATTGCTCAGGCATTCTCTCCTGCACAAATTGCTGACCCAGCAGCTGTCGGTAACCCATTTAAAGCTAAGAGCCCTTCAAAATATCCATTAATTGATCAAATCAAAATGACAAATAGGTCATTGTTATCGCCGGGATATTTAGATGATATTGAAAAGGCGTTGTCGTGGGTGCCAGAAAAGCGATTGAAAGAATTAGATTTTAGGATTTACCCTGCATCACATCCAAAGGCATTTTGGCTAAGCTTTTTATTAATAGAAGGTGATGCGTCAACGCGACGCAATGGCTCCATACGCATCAATGCAGGTTTAGATCGGCAGAGATTTAGGTATTTATTGATTCATGAATTAACGCATATCTTGACCAATGGAAGACCTGATATTGAACGCAGGCTTGCAGAAAAAGTCATGACTAAGGATGGATTGCCTAGATTGGGGAAGTGGATAGCGTCAATATATTCAGCTATTAATTATCGTGAATTTGTTGCAGAGTTGGTGGCTTGTCTTGCGTTGAACGGGGGCAGGCATATTACCCAAGATCAGATTCGTATTATTACCAGTGAGATATTTAAGGTTGATGTAAGTGATTTTAATTTTCCTAAGATTCATGAGAAGTTTTTTGGTCTTGGTGATGCCTTTGCGATTGCTTCATTTTTACACTTAGGAGCTTTAAGTTTTGGTTATTTGGATAGGCATTATGCCCTTTTTACTTCGGGGGTATTCCTAGGTGCTCATTATTTAAGTTCAATGAAGTTTCCAGTTATAAATATGTTTGAGGTAAACAAGAGAAATAGATCTTACATGACTTTTATGAAGAAGGTTTACAAGGGTTCTGCTTTGGTCCCTGTTTTAATGGCGGCTTTGTTTATGGCATCTTTTAGCATCACAGGACTTGATATTAAGCGGTATCATGAGAATAAAAAGAAGGATTATGAGTTTACAGTTAAGTTTTTATCTTCGGAAGAAGGTTCAGTAGATTTCTTTGAGGGGATGCGTAATAAGGGAAAAGCCTTAAATGAAGGAAATACAAAACAAGTGAAAGGGTTAAAGAAGAGAATAGTTGATGTTGATGAGAAATTTCGTGGAACGGTTTCTTTTGAGCATGTTAGTAGTCGCAGCCCTAAGTATGTTGCGGCGACATTAAAGATGTTGTATGAATTCTATGGGGTTAAAGATACTGTAGATAATATTTATAATGAAATGCAGAAGGATAAAATTAATCTTGATGAACATGCTAGGCGGCGAGGTTTTGATGTAAAGATTATTGATTTAGAAAGAAGATATAGAGAGGAGCCTCAGACAAGGGGGGATTATTGGAATATTAATCTCATAATCAATTCGTTGGCTAATGGACAACCTATCATAAATTATAATCAATTTCCTAATGATCGCGCTGTGGTTGACATTATTACTGGGGTCAAGCTTGAACCTAAGTGGTTTAATTTATCCACTGTCGATCCTGATGGTGGACTTGGTAGGTATAGTACTATGCATGAGTATGTGCCTAAGGCCAGGTATAAGGTGGTAAATGGTGTTGAAGTGATTGATTATGTGGTGCCGTATAAATTTAATTATTTAATCTTCATTTCTCCAAATTTAACAAATGCGCCTGTTATTAAACCAGCAAGTCAGGCGATGCTTGTTTCTGATGATGGAGATAAAATAAATATTGTTTTACTTCAAGAACTTTTATTAAAGCTTTCAATAGTTTTAAGTGCTAACTATCATGAAAATGTACGTCTTTTTGTTGGTGGGAGCGCGTGGGATTATATGGGTTGGGATGGTTGGGTTAAGTTGAGGGATATTGAAGATCTTGATATTGAGGTGATTGAAATGCCAGCTGCCAATAAAATGAATGAATATGCTTTAGGTTTTAATAATGATTTTTCAACAGAGCTTAGGCAGGCTTTTGATAAAATATTTCAAGGATCTAAGATTAGATTTAAATATACGCATGATGTTTTTGAGGAATACGGAAGAAATAAATTTATAGATCAGCTGTTTGTTAATGGTGAAGAGAAAAAGGTTCAATTTGTTCACTCAAGAATTGCCCACGATCCGTATCTACATTTGGCGTTAATGGAATTAAAGGGATTTCTGATTTTTGAGAGACACTTATTTAATGAGGAGTTTGACTTTCCTGACAAAGAATACGTTAGAAGTAGGGTTGGATATTCTATTGCTAATCAATACTTTTATCGTCCAATGAAGGATCATAAAATAGTTAGAAGGTATTTGCAGGTAGAGGAAGCTCTAGGCGATCTTCTTCCCAAAGACCCTGACGGATTATATCAACGGAGACACTTATTACAAAATACATAGTCCGAAACA
>CAYNTZ010000233.1:0-2349 GCA_964400365.1 uncultured Planctomycetales bacterium
ATTAGGCCTTGATACATAAAGATAGCTGATAAGGAACCACCAATAGCCGCATCCATGTCGCAAACCGAAAATACTCTATTGGGTGATTTACCACCTAGCTCTAAGGTTAATTTCTTAACACCCTTGGATGCTTGAGCCATTACGGCTTCACCGGTTTTATTGCCTCCTGTAAAAGAAATCATATCCACTTGAGGATTAGCAACTAATTCCTTACCTGCTTCGTGACGCGAAGAGCTAATAATATTTAACACTCCCTTAGGCAAGCCCACTTGAGCGCATAATTTAGCCAAGGCCATGACAGATACGCATCCAGCCTTTGAAGGTTTTAAAATCACGGCATTACCCGCTAATAATGCCGGGGCTATTTTCCATGCCGCCATAATTAACGGATAATTCCACGGGATAATCGCTACAACAACACCAACAGGTTCGCGATGAGTCATGGATAGCATTGGTGAAGAGACTTTTACCGATTCACAAGTAAAACAACCTTCCCATTTACCAAAGAATTCAAATGCTTCTGCGGCAGTTGGGACATCAATAAAGGTGGCATGTTTAATCGTCTTTCCCGTTGAAGCTGATTCCAAATCTGCTAATTCCTTAGCATTATCCCGAATAAGCTGACCAATTTTTATAAGGAATGCTCCACGCTCTGCTGGACTCATCTGCGGCCAACGACTGTGATCGAAAGCTAATCGTGCAGCTTGCACAGCCATTTCCACATCAATGGTATCAGCATCTGCCAACCGCGCAACTACCTCACCATTCGACGGGTTAATGGCATCAAAATACTTACCCGACAAGGCGGGAGCCACCTTGCCTTCGATAAGCAGATCAAAATGTTGGACAACTGTTGTATTCATTAACTTAAATTCTCCAACAACCTTATATAATCACTCATCGATTCATAAACACATCGCGCGATAAAATTAACAAAGGGCTTATGGTCCGTTGGTTTAACTTGGGCTTTCTTTAAAGCGGTAATATACTCTGAGCGCACGACAGGCGGAATAATGGTGATCACATAACCTGCTTGCAGTAAAGAAAGATTCATTAACAACCGAGCTGTACGGCCATTGCCATCGACAAAGGGATGGATTGTCACTAATTCTTTATGCAGGCGTGCGGAATATTCAACCGGATGATATTCTTTTTTCCATTTAGACAAATTCTTAACAAAAGCTTTCATCAACACCGGCACTTCTTTAGGAGTAGGCGGCACAAAAGGCGTTCCTGTAATAATCACCTTTTCTTGACGGTACTCACCTGCCTTGCCCTCGTCAATACGGTAATAAAACAAACGGTGCAGGTGGCAAATATCTTTCTCCGTTATCTTCTTTTCTTTAGCCAAGCGGTATAACAAATCATACGCCTCACTATGCCCCATGGCCTCATAGTGATCCTTAAGTGGCTTGCCGCCGATGGTAATGCCATCTTCTAAAACCACCTTGGTTTCAGTCTCCGTCAAAGAGTTACCTTCCAAGGCATTACTCGAATAGGTTAAACCAACCCGGTAATACGCTTTTAGTTGGTCTAATACCTTCTTGCTTAAAGGACGGTATTGATCCAGTTCCTTCTTAAGCTTGTCGATCTTATTTAAAATGTCTTTATTCATCACTATTCAATACCTACCTTAGTCCACAATTGAAAGATGCGGCTGCAGGGTGCGTACCATTTGGAGATGCGGGCGAAATCGCCTTTTAAGGTCATCTTCTTTTGGGTCGTCGCTACAAAGGGATCGATCTCACGATTAAATACCGCACGCCAAATTGTTTCCGGCGCATTAATCACAAATTCAGCGTTGGCATCCTGCGCCGCTTCCTTGATGCGGCCATTTTCAAAGGTGAAACGATGCTTTTGCTGTGTTTCATCAAGGATAACAGCTAAACTCATATTCATGGCTGTCTTAGCACCTAATTCTTGCATTTGTGGGTCGCCGTTAACGACAGTAACGATGGCGTCGATTTGTTCTTTAGAGAAGAGTTTGTATTTCTTGGAATTCGTCTGGTTAGTTCCCTCGGTCGCTTTCACATTCAAAGCTATCTCGCTTGGCAACGTGCTTGGGGACACGTTCCGATCTTCGCCTTTCGGCTCAGCTTCCGGAACATGTCCCCTGGTTGGCAGATGTTTAAAATGCACGGCGACTAAATCAACCTTGGCTTGTTCCTCTAATTCCTGAATTAACACAAAAGCATGAAATAAATCATCACCAACCGCCACCACCCCATGATTTTTCAACACCACAATATTATTCGCTTTCAACGCATCAACTACAGGCGCCGGATCAGTGACTGACGGCGTTGTTTGCGGAATAGCTTTCACCTGCCCTAAATAAAACTGAGCTTCAAA
>CAYNTZ010000234.1:0-2326 GCA_964400365.1 uncultured Planctomycetales bacterium
AAAAAAGCCATAATGGTGATAGGCAAACCAATAACCGTAAACGCAATTAAAAAAGCTACTGACTCATAAATCACCAAGGAAATTTGAAAATTCAAAGCTTCCTTAGCCTGCTTATTGACAAAGGCTGACTCTTCCCCTTTTAATAACCAGACAAATAAAGGAATTAACCCACATAAGAAATACCCAGGAACCAAACCACCTAGATGCCCAATCACCGCCCACATTTTTTCTTTTGACGCTTCCATTCCCTTTAACCTTTTAATTAATTGGGACAGCAAATAAATACCAACAGCCTGTACCTTGCTTAGTCAGAACCATGATGTAACTAAGGATTTCCCACCGGGCGTCTGGTCGGTAGCAATGTGCTTTAATTGGGTGTATTCCAATAACCCATCCTTGCCTAATTCACGACCAAAGCCGCTTTGCTTATAACCACCAAAGCCCACTTCATTTAAAAACGCGCCATAGGTATTAATCCACACCGTGCCACAGCGCAACTGACGAGCCACACCATTAGCCTTTTCTAAATCCTTACTCCAAACCATCGCGGCTAAACCATACTTACTCTCATTAGCCAAATGCACTGCTTCATTTGTCGACGTAAAGGGAATCACACAAAGCACTGGCCCAAAAACTTCTTCTTGGGCAATATACATATTGTTACGCACATTCACAAAGATGGTTGGCTCAAGGTAAGCACCTTTAGCGGGCAGGCCTTGTGGAATATTTCCGCCGCAGGCAAGCTTGGCCCCCTCTTGCTTACCCTTCTCAATAAATTTCAAGACATTATCACGATGCGCGATACTTACTAAAGGACCAAATTCTGTTTCAAAAGAATCAGCCGGGCCAATTTTTAAAGATTTAGCGCGCGCCACCAGCTTTTCAACAAATTCATGATAAATCTTATCTTCCACTAAAAGCCTCGACCCTGCCGTGCACATCTGACCTTGATTCATAAAGATAGCTGATAAGGCCCCACCGATAGCTGCATCCATGTCGCAATCGGCAAAAACAATATTGGGTGATTTGCCACCTAGCTCTAAAGTTAATTTCTTCACACCTTTTGCTGCTAGAGCCATCACCGTCTCCCCAGTTTTATTGCCACCGGTAAAAGAAATCATATCAACCTGCGGGTTACTGACTAGATCCTTACCTGACTCATGACGGGATGAGCTAATGATATTTAACACACCCTTAGGAAGCCCAACCTGGGCGCATAATTTAGCCAAGGCCATCACTGACGCACATCCAGCATGCGATGGCTTTAGAATCAAGGTATTACCTGCCAAAAGAATTGGGGCAATTTTCCATGCTGCCATGATTAAGGGATAATTCCACGGAATAATCGCCACCACTACACCAATGGGTTCACGGTGGGCCATAGAAAGCATCGGTGCCGACACCTTAATCGTTTCGCAAGTCAGGCAGCCTTCCAGCTTGCCAAAAAATTCAAACGCTTCCGCGGCAGTTGGGACATCAATAAAGGTCGCATGCTTAATCGTCTTGCCCGTTGAGGCAGATTCCAAATCAGCTAATTCCTTAGCATTATCCCGAATAATCTGGCCAATCTTTATAAGGAAGGCACCCCGTTCTGCCGGGCTCATCTGCGGCCAACGCCCATGATCAAAACCTAAACGTGCCGCCTGGACCGCCATTTCTACATCAATGGTATCCGCATCAGCCAACCGCGCAACTACCTCGCCATTCGACGGATTAATAGCATCAAAGTATTTACCCGATAAGGCTGGAGCAACCTTGCCTTCGATGAACAAATCAAACTGTTGGACAACTGTTATATTCACTTTTTCAAACCCTTTAATTTCTTATTACACAAACGTTGAAGATTGTTTAAATCTTCTAAATACTTTGCTTGAGAACCACTTACTAATAAATCACCATAGCCCCTTGGATGACATAAACTAATAATTTCTCTTAGATTTAATTCAACATCTTTTGACAATCTTAAATCTTCAATCACCTTCTTTAATTCATTTGAAGCTTTCAGTTGCGCTGATTCTTCTAAAATAAGAATTATTTTATTAGCTACTTCAAATATAAATTTAAATTCTTCCATCTATCTCAAATTCTCCAATAATCGAATATAATCGCTCATAGATTCATAAACACATCGCGCGATAAAATCAACAAAGGGCTTATCGTCGGTTGGCTTAACTTGGGCTTTCTTTAAAGCAGTAATATAATCTGAACGCACAATAGGCGGAATAATGGTAATCACATAACCGGCTTGTAGTAGCGATAGATTCATTAATAATCGGGCTGTACGGCCATTGCCATCGACAAAGGGATGGATTGTCACTAATTCTTT
>CAYNTZ010000235.1:0-2323 GCA_964400365.1 uncultured Planctomycetales bacterium
TGCAGGCACCAGTAAAAGCCACTATGACGGCCACGACGTTGACAGTAAGCTGGAACTGAAGAAACTTGGAGATGCTGTCGTAGACGTTGCGGCCCCACATCACTGCCTTGACGATGCTGCTGATATCCTCATTTAGGCTTCGTCCCTTTTTCTTTAGTGCATCCAAGACCCGGCGAAGGGCCTGCAATTGCTGGCGTAAAAGAGCCTCGTCACTTTGAACAAATTCTTGAGCTTGGGCCAGACGAAAATATTGCGGCTGCAACTTACCAACCCCTACACCCCAACCTGGTTCTGCAAATAGTGATTCCTGTACTGATTGCATTGTTACTGAATTTGCCATGGCTAATACAAAGGATGGCTTATACTTGCCAAAACTTATCAGCCAGATAGCTCTTTCAATGGTGGCCAATACATTATTCCAAATATGATTAATAACCCGCTCGATGAAACCAAAGGAACTATTGAAGGAGAAGAACTCTTCCACCTTCTGATGATCTTCATCCTTATAATAGTGCTGCGCAATAAGCCATTGGTGCCCGCCTAAAGAATAAATAATCTCTTCAACCACTGCGCCTAAAATCAGGATCAGCACAATGGCCTTAATAAACAATGCTGTGGTGGTATAGCCAAAACACAGCGATACGGCCAGCCCTGCCCAAGTGGCCTTGTAACAAAATCGGATAGGCAAGATCATTGCCAAAGGATCGGATGAACCATGACGCAAAAATTTCTTTATATTTCTTACTATACTCCCAAAGCCCCTAAAGACGACCCGTCGGTATGCCGCTGAACTAATAAAACGGTGCATCCGCGCTGGGGTCAGCTGGCTTAAGATTAAGTGCATCACATAAACAATGTTCCCTATCTCCACGGTCTGGCCATTCCAGAATTTACGATCAATCCTCTTTTGCCGAATTAATGAAATGGTCTTGTATGTCTTGGCATTTTCCCAATGCTTTAATAAATAATCATTGTCTGTCAATAACTGCCGAACATGCCGACGGTATCCTGTATCCCCTAAGAATTTAGACCAGCGGTAAGAGATCATGACTGACAGCAGCCCTAAACCTACGCCTAATAACGGTGAGATCGCAAACATCACGGCAATGGAAATAATAAACGGAAGGGATATTAAGAACACGTAGATAAAAAATACGATATTCGACTGCCTTAAGTATTCCAAGAAATTGCCTGCCAATACGCCCTGCTGCTTTAGCCAGGCTATCCTTTCTTCTTTCATCCATTTAATGCGCAACAGAAACCCTTGCCACCAATCATAAGCATCCTTGGAAACTTCCCCTAAATCATCGCGCGCAAGCCTAAGCATGGGCCTGATGCAGACCTTCACTAGCCACACCTTCCAATTGTAATGGCTTTCTTCCAATCGGGCTTGCAAGGCATCCAGCTTCTCGATATCCTTCATTAATTGAGCTAGATCTATCTTCGCTGTCAACTCTCCCTTATGTTGATTGATATATCGTTTTAAACACTCAATATCTATTTGGGTATAGCCGTTGACAAAACCCCGCTGCAAATTTTCAATAAAAAGCCTTAACTCATAGCTATCAGTAAAAAATGGACCACCCAGGATAAATAGCAAGATGCCTATAGAAAATGGCAAGGCAAAAAACTTTGCTAAACTTAACGTTATGCCCATCCACATCCAAAATCTCATCCAATGCACCACAACATGCGCAAAACCCGGCGGCAAATAAAATAATTTAAGCCTTCTTTGGGCAGTTGCCGTATCGTTAACTGCAATGACGTTTGGTGTGGATGACCAGCGGTGATAAAAGATATTTGACAAGAGACCCACAATAATAAGCCAGACCCAGGTGTGGTGCTCTGGGCTATATATATAGGTCATCAGGGCAATGACGACTAAGGCCACCCATAATAAGGGGAAGATGGAGGGAAAAACAAATTTAAAGAACCGGTGCGTATCTTTAACCCGCACCTGGATCTTAAACCCATAGGCCCCAATCTCATCAAAAAATGCATACAGCCGATGCATAAAATCTACATAAGGCTGTAGCTGTGCCTCATCTTCTTGGCTCATCCGTCCTGAGGGAATAGTGTCATAAGCCTGTGCCTGCATAATTAATCCAAAAGCGCCCATCTCCTTAACCCACACATACCTGCCCTGGGAAACCTCTTCCACCTGGGCATAGCCAAATTGGGCTTGAGTCATTCCAGCTAAAATTCGACGGGATAGAATTTCTGCATGCACCTGACGCTCCGTCCAAACATGATTAGGATTCATGTGTCCGGGAACAATCAAGAAAACAATTTCACCTGTCTGAATATTTTTCAACACCCATGC
>CAYNTZ010000236.1:0-2283 GCA_964400365.1 uncultured Planctomycetales bacterium
CTAGCATCCGTGACCGCTTAGAGCAATTATTTGAATTAGATTCCCGCCGTGCCACTGTGCTTGAAACCATTGAGAAACAGGGCAAGCTCACCCCTGAATTAAAAGATAAAATCAATGCCGCCGAAACCATGACGGTGTTGGAAGATTTATACCTGCCTTATAAGCCCAAACGCCGAACCCGGGCGACCATTGCTAAAGAAAAAGGTTTAGAACCTTTAGCGCAGTCCATCTTTGATCAAACGCCTAATCTTGATCCAAAGTTGGAAGCAGCCAAATATATTGATGCCGAAAAGAAGGTGGAAAGCGTCGATGAGGCATTAGCCGGAGCGCGGGATATTATTGCGGAGTGGATTAATGAAAATGCCCAAGCCCGCGCCAAGGTGCGTGACCTTTATTTAGACAGGGGTGTTTTTGAATCAACCCTGCTTAAGGGCAAGGAAGTCGAGGGCGCTAAATTTAAAGATTATTTTGATTGGAAGGAACCAATTAAGACAGCGCCATCTCACCGGGTTTTAGCCATGCGCCGGGGAGAAAAGGAAGAGTTTTTAATGCTGCGCATTACCGTGCCGGAAGCAGATGCCTTGGGCGTATTGAATGAAATGTTTGTGAAGACTGATAAAGGCAATCTATGTGCCTCACAGGTGGTGATGGCCTGTGATGATTGCTTTAAGCGTTTGCTCTCCTTGTCGATGGAAACCGAAGTGCGTTTATTGACAAAACAAAAAGCTGACGAGGAGGCGATTAAGGTTTTTGCCGATAATTTGCGCCAATTATTGATGGCCTCACCCTTGGGTCAAAAAAGCGTCTTGGCCATTGATCCTGGTTACCGCACCGGATGCAAGGTGGTGTGTTTAAATAATCAGGGTAAATTATTAAATAATACCGTTATCTATATCAGCCAATCGGAAGACCAGCATGAGCAAGCGGCCCAGGTGGTAAAGAAATTATGCACGCTGTTTAATATTGAATGCATTGCCATTGGTAATGGGACAGCCAGCCGTGAAGTGGATACCTTTGTGCGTTCGTTAAAATTGCCTAAGGTGCAGATCGTGATGGTTAATGAAAGCGGTGCCTCTATCTATTCAGCCTCAGATGTAGCTCGTGAAGAATTCCCTGATCATGACATTACCGTGCGTGGGGCGGTGTCCATTGGTCGCCGTTTGCAAGACCCATTGGCTGAATTAGTCAAGATTGATCCCAAATCAATCGGGGTTGGCCAATATCAGCATGACGTTGACCAGACTAAATTAAAAAGCAGCCTCGATGATACCGTCATTAGTTCGGTTAACCAGGTCGGCGTTGAGGTTAATAGTGCCAGTAAGCAATTATTAATGTATGTGTCTGGTTTAGGGCCAGCCTTGGCTCAGGCCATTGTGGCGTACCGTGATGAAAATGGGGCTTTTGCCTCACGCGATCAATTAAAGAAGGTTCCGAAACTAGGTGCTAAGGCCTTTGAACAAGCGGCTGGATTTTTGCGTATCCGCGATGCAAAGAATCCCTTGGATGCCTCAGGGGTTCACCCGGAATCTTACTCCTTGGTGGAACAAATGGCCAAGGATGCAGGGGTGGCGGTGACGGATTTAATTAAGGACGATAAATTACGCCAAAAGATTGATCTGCATAAATACGTGACAGACAAGATCGGTTTGCCGACTTTGTATGACATTAAAGATGAATTAGCCAAGCCTGGTCGTGACCCTCGTGCGCAGTTTGAAGCCATTACCTTTAAAGAAGGTGTGGAAAAGATGGAAGATTTGCAGCCAGGCATGGAACTAACCGGTATAGTAACCAATGTGACAGCTTTTGGGGCTTTTGTGGATATTGGCGTGCATCAAGATGGCTTAGTGCATGTGTCGGAAGTTTCTGATACCTTTGTGAAGAACGCGGCCGATGTGTTAAAGGTTGCCCAAAAGGTAAAGGTCAAGGTGGTCGAGGTAGATTTGGCGCGTAAGCGTATTTCCTTAACCATGCGTTCCAAGCCAAGAGCTGAAGGTGGATTTAAATCTGGGAGCGGCAGTCCTAAATCGTCGTCTTATACTAATAAACCCAGTCAACCAGAAGCACCGAAACGTAAACAGCTTTATAGTTGGTAAATATCGCTTGATTTTATAAGCGCATTTGGGATAGTGTAATTATGCGTATTGCTATTACCGGTTCAACCGGCATGATTGGTTCCAAGTTAATTGAATTCTTTTTAAGCAATGGACATGAAGTTTCCCAAATCTCCAGGCAATCATCCATTGATAACGAGCAAACTCCTGTTATTTATTGGAACCCTTCCAA
>CAYNTZ010000237.1:0-2268 GCA_964400365.1 uncultured Planctomycetales bacterium
GGTCGGCGGCATGGTTGGTGTTTTAGGTGGATTAGGCGGATTTTTCTGCCCCATTCTTTTTGGTTATCTACTTAAAAGTACCGGTCTTTGGACAAGTTGTTGGATGTTGATGTTCTTTTTGTCCTTAGGCTGTTTGTGGTGGATGCATAGTGTGATTACGAAGATGATGCAGGCAAAGCATCCTGAAACACATAAACTTATTGAGTAATAAATTAGAGTTCATTTTACTAAAGGAGTCTTATGGCGATTAATATTCAACAGTGGGATGTGGAAAATGAGAAGTTTTGGAATGAGCAAGGCAAGGGGGTAGCCGCGCGTAATCTGTGGATCTCAATCCCGGCGTTGTTGCAGTCATTTGCGATTTGGATTATGTGGGGGATGATTATTGTCCAGATGAAGAAGCTTGGGTTTACCCTAGGGTTGCCTCATTCAACTCCCGAGGATATGAAGGTTTATAATGAATTATTATGGACCTTGCCGGCAATCGCTGGTTTGTCAGGAGCGACCTTACGTATTCCACATTCTTTTTTAATTGCGATAGGCGGCGGACGGAATGTTGTTTTTTTATCGACGGTTTTGTTGCTAATTCCCGTTTTTGGAGCTGGGTTTGCTTTGCAGGATATTAATACGCCTTATACGGTCTTTGCAGTATTAGCAGTTTTGTCAGGTTTTGGTGGTGGGAATTTTGCCTCATCGATGTCTAATATTTCATTCTTCTTTCCTAAGAGGATGCAGGGAACTGCTTTAGGTTTAAATGCTGGGCTTGGAAATTTGGGGGTTAGTACCATGCAGTTTCTTATTCCCGTGGTTATAACGATGGGCGTTTTTGGGAGTATGGCAGGTTCTGGATTGCCATTAGTTGAGGCAGATGGGACAAAAGCCATTGGTACCTTGGTTTATTTGCAAAATGCTGGTTTTATTTGGATTCCTTTCTTGATCCTTTCGGCGATAGCATCATTTATTGGAATGAATAACTTAAAGAGCGCGACACCGCAACTGGGGAATTATTTTTCTGAATTCACCAAGATTGGGCTTCTATTATTCTTTGGTTTATTGGCGGCGGCAACGGGTGCTTATTTATTAACAGCTGTAAAGCTAAATATGTGGATTGTTTTGCCGGTGACAATTGCCTTAACCTTTATCTTGATGAAGTTCTTATCTCCTAAAGAAATTCAAGGAAGTCTAGGCAAACAGTTTTCCATCTTTAGCAATAAGCATAATTGGATCATGACCATCCTTTATGTGATGACCTTTGGTTCCTTTATTGGTTATTCGGCGTCTTTTCCAAAGTTGATTCAGGATGTCTTTGGTTATTTGCCCGGCGGTGCGGTAAATCCCAATGCGCCAAATCCAATGGTCTGGGCATTCCTAGGTCCCTTGGTGGGGGCATTGATTCGTCCTTTAGGCGGATTATTAGCTGATAAAATCAACAGTGGGTCTAAGGTTACAACTTATAGCACCTTGGTTCAAGTCGTTGCGGCTTTAGGGGTGGCGCATTATATTGTGCAGGCTAAGGCGGCGGCGTCCCCAGAGATGTATTGGTGGCCATTTTTTACCTTATTCATGGTCTTGTTTGTAGCGACGGGAGTTGGAAATGGTTCTACATTTAGGAGTATTCCTTATATCTTTCCTAAAGAGTTAGCTGGTCCTGTATTGGGATGGACCTCAGCGGCAGCAGCGTATGGGGCTTTTATTATTCCCATTATTTTTGGTCAACAAATTAAAGCAGGTCATGCCGAGTATGCGCTTTATGGGTTTACGGTGTATTACATCATTTGCCTTGGGTTAAACTGGTATTACTACGATCGAAAGAATGCTGAGGTAAAGTGTTAGGGGTAACGATGCCAAGGGTTGTGTCAGTTAATATATCGACGGGAGGTATTCCTAAACTCCCTCAGGACAAAGTATGTGTGACAAATCTTGGTCTTCAAGGGGATGGGCATAATCATGAGAAGCACCGGACCCTATTACAAGCGGTATGTTTACAAGACTTAGAAAAACTTGAGGAATTAAATCAGCAAGGCTATCAGTTAAGCCCTGGAGAAACTGGTGAAAATGTAACAGTTGAAGGCTTACATGTTAATACCTTGCCTATTGGAACGCGCTTACGCCTTTCAAATGGGGTATTGCTGGAAATAACCAAGGTGCGTAAGCCCTGTTACGTACTTGATAGTATAAGTCCTAAGCTAAAGGAAGATATTTTAGGTCGGTGTGGCATGTATGCAAAGGTGTTGGAGCAGGGGACATTAAGCATTGGAGAGTCCATTG
>CAYNTZ010000238.1:0-2254 GCA_964400365.1 uncultured Planctomycetales bacterium
ATTTAGGCGCGCAAATTGCCTCAGATAAGATTCAAGCGAATTACAAAGATGGCGTTTTAACCATTACGGCGCCTAAAGCAGATGAATCTAAACGTAAGGCCATTGATATTCATCTTGGCTAAAACAAGGCAGTGCCAGGCGCTATTTAATAAGCGCCCGGCACTGTTTTCTACTTAAGGACTTTTTATGCAAATGCAACCACAGGAAATTACTAAACCGTTGGAACAGTTTGGCCGAGATTTAACGGAGTTGGCGGCCAAGGGGAAATTAGACCCGGTGATTGGGCGCGATGAGGAAATCCGCCGCATCATCCAGGTCTTGTCACGCCGCACCAAGAATAATCCGGCCTTAATCGGGGAGCCTGGGGTTGGGAAGACCGCCATTGTCGAAGGCTTGGCCCAGCGCATTATTTCAGGGGATGTCCCTGAGGGGTTGAAAAATAAAAAGGTCGTTGTTTTAGATATGGGCGCCTTGGTGGCGGGGGCTAAGTTTCGGGGAGAATTTGAAGATCGTTTAAAAGCGGTATTAAAGGAAGTGGAGCGTGAAAATGGATCCGTTATTTTATTCATTGATGAGTTACACACCATTGTGGGGGCTGGACGAGCCGAGGGATCAGTTGATGCCGCTAATTTATTAAAGCCGGCCTTAGCGCGCGGGATGCTGCGTTGTGTTGGCGCCACGACCTTAGATGAGTACCGCCAATACATTGAAAAAGACGCGGCTCTTGAACGCCGTTTTCAGCAGGTGATGGTTAATGAACCAACGGTGGAGGACACCATTGCCATCTTGCGCGGTTTAAAAGAAAAATATGAGGTGCATCATGGGGTGCGCATCCAGGATTCGGCTATTGTGGCCGCGGCAGTGATGAGCCAGCGTTATGTCACCGAGCGTTTTCTACCGGATAAGGCCATTGATTTGATTGATGAAGCTGCCTCAAAACTGCGCATTGAAATTGATAGCATGCCGCAAGCCTTGGATACCAATGAACGCGACATCCGCCGTCTTGAAATTGAGCGCCAAGCCTTAAAGAAAGAAACAGATGTGCCTTCTAAAGAACGGTTAGCCAAGATCGACGATGAATTAAAAATTCTAAAGGAAGAAAATAAGGCCATGCGTGCCAAATGGCAAAGCGAGAAGGCAGTGATTGATCGCATCCGCTCAACCAAGGCGCAGATTGAAGAGTTACGCGTCGAGGAAGCTAAGGCTGAGAAAGCTGGCGATCTTGGCAAGGTCGCGGAAATCCGCTATGGCAAGATGGTTAATTTGCAAAAAGACTTAGAAGTTAAGAATAAAGAATTAGCCAAGTTACAAAAGGATGGCTGTCTTTTAAAAGAAGAAGTTGACGACCAGGATATTGCCAGCATTATTGCCAAATGGACAAAGATCCCGCTGGATAAATTAATGCAAGGCGAGACGCAGAAGTTAATTCATATGGAAGCTGCGTTAAAGCGCCGCGTGGTGGGACAAGACGCGGCCATTGATTCTATTGCCGCCTGCATCCGTCGCTCACGCACGGGGCTTGCTGATCCTAACCGCCCCTCAGGTTCCTTTATCTTTGTGGGGCCAACGGGGGTAGGTAAAACTGAGCTAGCCAAATCCTTGGCATGGTTCTTGTTTGACGACGAGAATGCCATGGTGCGCATTGACATGAGCGAGTATATGGAAAAGCACAATGTCGCCCGGCTAATCGGGGCACCTCCCGGCTATGTCGGCTATGAGGAAGGTGGACAGTTGACCGAAGCTGTGCGTCGCAAGCCTTTTGCGGTGGTGCTCTTCGATGAAATCGAAAAAGCGCATCCGGAAGTTTTTAATGTGCTCTTGCAACTGCTCGACGATGGTCGCCTTACGGATTCACAGGGGCGGGTGGTTAATTTTAAGAACACCATTGTGATTATGACATCCAACATCGGTACAGCGGATACGGCTTCATTGACTGACCCGCGAGAAATCGAAAATCGCATCAACGACGCCATGCGTGCGCATTTCCGTCCGGAGTTTTTAAACCGGGTGGATGAAACCATTGTCTTTAAACGCTTAGGCCGTGGGGAAATCACCAAGGTGGTCGATATTCAAACCGCTACGTTGTCTGCACGTTTAGCAGAAAAGAAGATCGATTTAACATTAACAGCTAAAGCCAAGGAATTATTGGGCCGCCTAGGGTATGATCCTATCTATGGGGCTCGACCATTAAAACGCGTCATCCAGCGTCTATTGCAAGACCCAATTGCCCTACGTTTATTGCAGGGTGAATTAA
>CAYNTZ010000239.1:0-2249 GCA_964400365.1 uncultured Planctomycetales bacterium
CTAAAAACCTGGCACGCTTCACCGCTTCGGTTAACAAACGCTGCTGCTTGGCAGACGCGCTGGTTAAACGACGGGAAAATAATTTGCCGCGTTCCGTTAAACACTTTTGCAAGAACGCAATATTCTTAAAATCAATGACTGTTCCCTTAGGGATGGACATGCGCGGCGTGCGGTGCATGCTGCGGCGTTGCCCTTTTTCCCCGCCAAAGGAATTGTCGCCATCTTTCTTAAACGGTTTGCGCTCACCTGTTGAATTCCTACCACCACTCATTCTTTTCTTTTCCATTGCTTACCTCGTCCTTATTCTTCCCAAGCAATATCTTCGGGAGAGATTACTGTGTCTTGATCGTTAATGCCGTTATTCGCCGCTGTTTCCGCGTTAGCCTGACCGCCTTCTGCCTTGCCAACGCCACCAGGGCCGCCTAAAAATTGAATACGTTCGGCGCGCACATCAATAGTGCTGCGCTTTTGACCATCGCCGGTTTCCCAGGAACGACTTTGCAAAATACCCTCCACAAAAATAGAACGGCCTTTTTGCAAATACTGATTACAAATTTCCGCTTGCTTATCCCAAGCCGTCACCGTCATGAAGCAGGTGTCTTCCTTGAGTTCACCGGTACGGTCTTTAAACTTGCGATTGACCGCAATGCGTAAATTGGTTACCGCAGTTCCATTGGGCGTATAACGCAATTCCGGATCCTTGGTTAAATTCCCAATTAATAAAACTTTGTTTAAACTTGCCATACTAAAAACCTCCTTCAACATCCGTTCAAACGCGTAAAACCTTAGGCCGCCGCTTGAGCCTCTTGACGCACTGTTAAGAAACGCAAGATTTGCTCATTAATACGCAAGATCGCATTAAGCTTATTAATGCCAGCCGGCTTTGATTCAACATTCAGCAGGTAATACGTCCCCTCTGAAATCTTATTAATAGAGAAACTCATTTTATGGCGCTCTAACCACATTTGGGCATTGGTGATCTTGCCCTCAGATTTGGCAATAGAATCCGCCACCTGCTTGGCAATTTCGTCCTTAACCGCTTGGGTCGCGTGTGCATCGACGATATAAACTAATTCATACTTATTCATTAACTTGTCCTTTTGTTGTAACTGTTCATCGCGTACTCTACCCCGTGGCCCACCCAGCTGTGGACGCAACAAAGGGCCTGATTTATAAATTCCGGCAAAGCTTTTTTCTCTGCCGGGGTGAAATTCGACAAAACGTAATCAGCCGTATCCATTCCTGGTTTTGCTTGGGATATCCCTAAACGCAACCTGGAAAATTCATTGGTACCCAATTGCTCAATGATTGACTTTAAGCCATTATGCCCGCCAGCAGAACCAGAGGGCCTAATGCGCATTGAACCAAAATTTAAACTCAGGTCATCACAAATGACCAATATGTCTTTAACCTCAATCCCTTTTTTATCCGCCAGCCGCTTAACGGCAAAGCCAGAATTGTTCATAAAGGTCGTTGGCATTAACAAAGAGCAGGCACTTCCATCTATATCCGCGCTGGCAACTAAGCCATCGACGGTTAAAACCTTGCGAAATGAAACTTTGTGTTCTGCAGCTAATGCTTCCAAGCTCAGGAAACCCAAATTGTGACGGGTGTAGGTGTATTGCCCTGTTGGGTTTCCGAGTCCTACAATTAATTTCATGAGCTAATTTACTTTTTATCGTCCTTCTTAGCAGCAGCTTCGCCTTCTTCCTTCTTCTTTTCCTTGATAACTTCTAATTCAGGAGCTGCTTCACCTTCAGCAGCTGCAGCGCCTTCTTCCTTCATGGAACCGGCGACCGTAACAACAACTGAATCAGGATCATGCTTGGTGCGAACACCTGCAGGCAAGGTCAAATCTTTAACATGGACACTGTCGTGCACGCCTAAATTCGTGACATCCACTTCAATGTGATGAGGAATATTGGTCGGCAAGCAGATAACATCTAATTCCCATAACAAATGGTCCACCGTACCGCCATCGCGCTTAACACCGATCGCATCGCCACGGGTAATCACCTTAACCTTGATTTCAATTTCTTTATCTAACGAAATGCGGTTGAAATCGATGTGGATGACTTCATCGCTCACTGGGTGCATTTGCAATTCCTTGATGATGGCCGGGAAATCCGCAACCTTCTTACCTTCATCCTGCACGTTTAAATGGTAGATCAAGCTTTCACCGGCGTGTTGACGGTGGATGCGGTCATAGGTCTTGCGGTCAGCAGAGACGATGGTGGGTTTTGCTCCAG
>CAYNTZ010000240.1:0-2221 GCA_964400365.1 uncultured Planctomycetales bacterium
GGGGTTACAAATACAAGCAATTCGTTGCGAACTTTTCTGCTCGTGTTACGTCGAAAGAACACACCAATAATTGGAATATCACCGAGCAAAGGCACTTTATCTACACCTTTGGTGTCCTGATCGTCAATCAAGCCCCCAATAACCAAGGTATCACCATCTTTAACAATAACCGTAGTTTGAGCATTGCGTGTCCGAATAATCGGGCCGACTTCGGTGCTTTCTTGGGTTGGAAAGCTGGATTCCGGCTTAATCTTCAATGTAATACGATTTTCAGCATTAATCGTAGGCGTCACCGTTAAAATAATACCAGCACTAACCGTTTTAAAATTATTGGTTACAACACCATTGGCCACAGTGGAAGTTCGGAAAGGAATGTCTTGAACAGCTTCAATTTTAGCTAACTGTCCGTTGACCGTAACGACTTTAGGAGCCGAGAGGATTTTGGCCTTGCTCTGAGTAACCAAGGCAGCCAAAGTTGCGCTCAAAATACTATCGTCTTTTATAAACCCAAACGTGATACCAGCCGCAGTTGGTCCAGCCAAGTTAACACCAGTTCCCCCTTGATCTGAACCTAGTGCACCCAGTTCGATCTCATCTCCAGCTGCATTTTCGAATGCATGAGCTATACGGGCATCTCCATCCGCATTAATTAACCCGAGAAAATTAAAATCAGACCCTTTTGTCTGCTGTTTCCCATATTCCCATTGAACGCCAATATCAAATCCGTTGTTTAAATTAATTTCGACAATCTTGGATTCGATCATCACCTGCTTAGGCTTCTTATCCAATTGAGAAATAAGAATTTCCGACTGCTCAATTCCCTCTTCAGAATCCGTTATAACCAAGCTGTTGGTTTCAGGTACAACTGTAATTGTTCCTTTTCGGCCTGATGAGGCCATGACAGATTGAATATGTGTCTGCATTTCATCTGCTTTTAAATAATTAATGGGTATGGATTTTGTATAGACAACAGCCTTAGATCTTTCCCGTGCCAATAATTCTGGAGTCGTTACCCGCAAAATATTGGCCCCCAATTGACTAGCAACCAACCCCTTAAGATTCAAGATGGTTCGAAAAGCTTCGTCAAATGGTACTTGTTTAAGATGAATTGAAATATTTCCGGCAACTTCAGGGCCAAAAATAATATTGATATTGCTGGTTTCGGCCATCAATCGGATCACATCTTTAATATCTGCCCCTTCGAAATCAAGGGTAACAACTTCTTTCGGCAAAGACCGAAGTAAATCTGTCTTGCCTTTACCTCCGCCTTTCGTTGCCACAGCCTTTTTGGTTGTATCTTTTTTAGGTTCTTCAGCGGCCAAATCATTCTTCTTTAGTGAGATCGTCACTTCAGAACCAGATGCGTTTGCTTTATAGTCAACAGGTGCTTTAAGATCCAATATCACTCGAGCAATCAAAGGATTTTCTTTAAATTGATAGCCGCGAACACGGCTGATCAATCCTGTATTTGCCACTTTCTTACTGAAACCGGCTTTATACAACGTATCTGGAATTTCAATAACAAGCCGCCACGGAGAATCCAAGGAATAAATATCATAAGGCATTAACTGTGAAAGCTTCAAAACGATATCTTCTTCGTTAACTTGAACATCCATCAAACTTGGGACGGAGGCAGCCGCCTCCTCGGCATGAATGGGAACGAGGGTTAGGGTTAAGAAATAAAACCCCGCTAAAAATCGTTGTAATAAAATCTTCATAATGTTTTTGCCTCCTCGTCATCATCTCGCAATTTAAGTTCAAATGTATTATCAGCTTCACCTAACAAAATAACGCGGTCTTCCATTACCTTAGCTGTAAATCCTTTAACAGTTTTCCCCATGATATCGAAGATTTGTCCAGATTTAATAAAGTAACTCCCGCTTCCCGATACATTCAACACAGCCGATTTTAGAGATGGGCTATAAATGATCCCTTTGACTATTGAACGCTGAGGATCAAATATTGATTCGGCCTGATAGTTGGTTGTTTGGCCCGCCGCTGCAAACGGATCTCGAAACTTATCGCCGGAATAAAGATAAACAGGTTTTTCTTTTGGTTCCTCAACCGGAGGAGGCGCAACTGGGGCGGCAACCTGAGGCGCGGACGGAATGGGAGGCAACTCATCTTTTTTAGAACAGGATACTAGGACAAATAAAATAAGAAAATTTACAGCGATTAGCTTTCTTCGCCGATCCTCTTCTATATAAATATTCTTTTTATC
>CAYNTZ010000241.1:0-2199 GCA_964400365.1 uncultured Planctomycetales bacterium
CAATAATTTGATTAAGGGGCATAATATTGATTTTATCTTGTATGCCAATAATTATGAAGAGATTGACGAGGATCACCCCATCATTGAGAAGATCACCACCCCGGAAGCTGCCATCAAGGTTTTTAGGGAGGGCACGGTAATGAGCAAGGGGACCACCACAAGTCATGGTATTGTGCATTCGTATTACGCCAATGTCTTTGGCCCCGTGCAATACAAAGAACTGCATGACCCGCTGGCTGAAAGATTCTTCCACGCCTTCTTTAAGGCCAATGTGTTCGTTGGTCAAATCCGCACCAGGCTTGGCCTCTCCGGTTGGGAACGCAACGGCCCCCAAGAAGCTGCCAAAGAGCTGCTTAACGTCATCCTGCGCAAATAAATTAGCCAGATTGAATTATTTTTTTAATAAAAATACAACCCATTGTTAATAAACAACTTATGCGTTATGCATTAAGTCGCAAGCGCTTGCCTTTGCCTAAATCTGTGGTATCCTTTCTTTTATAGTTACCCGCAATCATCGATATCAATTAAGCATTGTGCCCATTAGTCGTTCCTGCGTCTGCGTATATTTTCTTTAATGAATTAGGAGATTTTATCCGTGTTTAAGCGATTGTTAAGCATCGTTACGCTTATTTGCTTTGGGCTAACCACCTTTGGCCCAATCCCGCAAGTTCATGCCCAAGCTGTCCTGGATTTGCCTAAGCCCGGCACCATGGTGAACCTAAGCCCTGCCTTTGAGCCGGTTTTGGTCAAGGGTTTAAAGGTCAATCAGGAAAATCCTTTTCTATTCGATTTTATCGTCGATTCCGGTAATACCCAGATGCAGGGGGAGGTCTTAAAGCAAGAGGCTGACCGTTTAATCAAATATTTTTTTGCCGGTTTAACCATCCCTGAAAAAGACCTGTGGGTCAACTTAAGCCCCTACGAAAAAGACCGCACCGTCCCTGAATCTTTAGCCAAGACCGCGCTAGGCCGCGACCTGTTGGCCCAAGATTACATTTTAAAACAATTAACCGCGACGTTAATCTACCCGGAAAAAGAATTAGGCAAGGCCTTTTGGGATAAGGTGTACACCAAGGCTCAGCAGATGTACGGCACTAGCGAAATCCCCGTCAACACCTTCAACAAGGTCTGGATCATCGCCGACAAAGCCACGGTCTTCGAACGCAATCAAGTAGCCTACGTCCTAGAAGGCCATTTAAAAGTAATGCTAGAAGAAGATTATTTGGCGACGTCGAAGAATGAGATGCCAACCAGGGGACATGTTCAGATAAGAACAACAAAGAACGTGTCCCCAAGCACCTTGCCAAGCGAACTAGGGTTGAATGCGAAAGCGACCCAGGGAACAAACGGTACGCCAAATGTCGCTTGCCAAATCATCCGCGAAATAATCCTCCCCGAAATAGAAAAAGAAGTCAACCAAGGCAAAAACTTTGCCCCCTTGCGCCAAATGTACTACTCCCTAATACTCGCGGGTTGGTTTAAAAACAACCTAAAACAAGCCTTACTTAATCAAGTGTACTCAGATAAAAGTGTCACCAATGGGGTAGATATCGCCGATAAAACAGCGAAAGACAAGATTTACCAGCAATACCTAGAGGCGTACAAAAAGGGAGTATTTAATTATATCAAGGAAGATGTTTCTGTCATTCCCGCGCCTGCCGAAGGCAGACGTGTTAACGAATCGGGAATCCAAACCACCCCAAGAAAATATTTCTCTGGCGGCGTTACGAATCTAAGTGCGCCACAAGATCTTGCAATGGTGCACACAATTTTACCTGAGCAGGCAGGAAGCCTAAGAACCGGATCACTTAGTAATATTACTATTAATGCTATGCCAGGCAGACCTACAGGACACGCGGCAGGGTTTGAAATCATGATACAAGGATTGTCTAAACAGCATGAAGCAGGTTTTAGAGCTATGATGAAAAACCAACCCACTAGACATTTTAATGCCAGTGCAGCTATGGCTAGTGATGGTTCCACGGAGGATGATCAGGGCCATGAGGTGGATCAAGACGTTGTTAATAATGGTACGGTGTTGGAAACACGGTATATAGCTCTTATGGGTGCGTTTGTTCTTGCTGTTACTGCGGGCATCGGTTCTCATATGTTATTAAGCACTCCTTTCTTTGGGTATGCTTATTATAAGAATTATGTAGAAAAAGAAACAGCTGTGCTTGAGGGGGCGCTGGACGGGTA
>CAYNTZ010000242.1:0-2186 GCA_964400365.1 uncultured Planctomycetales bacterium
GAAAAAAGGAACTCTATACTTTTTAGCCAATGATCTTACAAATTTTTCATCCGCATCCGATTCATTTCCTCTCAACTTAAAATTGCAATGCGCAATACTAAAAGAAATTTTTGATTGATGAAACAATTCACACATCACCACAGAGTCAACACCTCCACTAACAGCTAACAGAACTTTACTTTTTTCAGGAAGTAAATGTGATACGTTGTTAAATTGAAGAAATGACGGAAGCATCTTCAAAAGTAACAAACGGGATGGGAAAAAATAAACCGTTACTAAAACACACTAAACACAAGTACGGTTGTAAGTAACATTACAGCCCAAACGGCCAGTAAGCACAATGGGAACATGAGCGCGTCAAGGGTAATTTTGAAAGACTTTATCATTTATCTCCTGCCGTATTTGACCGGTTATTTCCAGGAAAGTTAGAAATTTATTTTAATGCCTTAGGCTTGCTAGGGGACAATAGAAGGGTTTTAAGCCAAAAAAATAAGGAAGTTGGCGACCAAGTCTCCCGTACGGATGTGCTCATATTCAAGGAAGGCGCAAGTAGCGCACAGCATCTGTTAACGGTTACCAGTCTTTTCCGTGATCAAATGCCATTACTGATGCAGGAGGAGCTTGAAAGGGCTTTTAATACGGTGCCACCGGTGCTTGTTGATAAATTCTTTGCATCATTAGCATCGGGCGGCAGGTCAAAGATATATAAAACAGACAGGGCTAAATCATTTTGGATGTGGGTTTTAAGTGCGGCGGCCAGCAAGGAACATTACCCTGAATTATATAAGGAAACCTTTGAGTTAAATCCATTGATGGACACTATTTTAAAACAGAAGGCCATTAAAGATGTTCTGGAAAAGTATCAGGTGGCTTCTAATTTTAAAGAGGCATTTGAAAGAACCGTTCGCCTTGATTTGAGCGATGCCTATGTCAATGGTACAGAGACTATCAAAGAACGCGAGGAGAGGCTTATTACGCGGGCCTTGCGTCATTGGCATCCGCCCATTGACGGGGAGGTGAGCATTACGGCAATAGCCCAGCGTTCCTTCCTGCATGAAAGCACTGTTGCCCAATATGATATTGAACACATGATTCTTAAGGAGAATGAAACCCGGGACAAGGAAGGCTTTAAGCGGCTTCATCTTGTTGGGCAAGCGCAACTACAGCAAGAAAGGCAAGCGGCTAGTCAAGTATTGATATTTAGTGAAGATATGCCTGTTGCATCAAGAGTAGGGAGGGCCTTGATCGCTTGGGATGATGTTACCGATGGTCCAGTGCGTCTGGATAGGTTGGCAGCCAGGGCGCGGGTGTTTCCTAAAGATATTGAGGCGCTGCCGCCATTGAGTGAATTTATAGTGGCAGAAAATGCGCGAAGAGCTCGAGATGGAAATTCTGATGATCAGCTACGCCTATGGCAGGAAGATAAGCCGGCGCATGATCTTGAGAACTTGCCTGCGGGGAAATTAATAGGGGCGATCATCAAAGAGGACAGGTTTTCAAAGCAGACGGTGTGGGCTAATATTCCTGAGGCCTTTCATGAGGGGGGATTATCAGGTGAGTGGGAATCATGGAAGGCTAAATTGCGTCGTTGCCCCATTGATCAACAGGAAGCCATGCGCCAGGAGATGCGTAAGGCCTTGATAGCCAAGGGGGCTGGAGCAGTATTTGTTGATGAATACCTGATGAGCGGTAAGGTGGAGGACTTGAGCTCCCTGGCTGCGCCCCGTCGGCTTAAAGAGATCATAGGGGCTTTTACCTTTGAAGAAATAGTTGAACAAGCCCCTGCTTATTTTAAAGCTGATTTACAAAAGGCCTATGACGCCCTGACAGCATCGTTTAAGTTAGAGGCCAATGATATAATGGCGCGGTTTAAGATAGACAAAAATAATCCTAATAAGTTTTGGAATCTTTATTTTTATATTATTTTTGCTGATTTTGAAGGTGAAGCACCGCAGTTAACGGAGATGCAGCGGCGTTGGAAAGCATTGCCGTCCATTAATCAGGTGATAGCCAAATACCACCTGATCGAAGAAATCGAAGGGTTCATATCCAGGCTTGTAATTTTGACAATGGATGAAGAAATGGTCAAGGGCACGCAATTGCCTGAACTGCGCTGGTACCGTCAGATTGCCTTTGCCCTGCGCGAATGGGATGTGGAGGCCGCGCGGCGCGGCCCAGGCGCTTTA
>CAYNTZ010000243.1:0-2180 GCA_964400365.1 uncultured Planctomycetales bacterium
TCACCAGGGCGATATCGATAAATTCTTCCCCCTGCTCAATTGAGCTCACCCGGCAGCGATCAGGGTCGACACTTGGATGTTCAATCCCCAAATACTGCGCAATCCCTGCTTTTAAGGCATCTAATTCCAAATACATGATAAATTGATTTTCTTCGTCGTGGTTAAGATTAAGCACGGAAACAACCATGTAAAAATCTAATTCCAAGATATCTTCGAGGCTGCGGCCAGCGCAAAAGGCAGACAGGCCCGTCCCCCCGCCGATCTCACTCGAACAGGTAATCTTGGCAAATTTAAACTCAACTAAACGCTCCTTGGCATCTAGGCGGATATTTAATCCTGAGGAAGAATCTGAACACGGCATAGCGCCTACCTTATCATGAATGGTTTAAAGTAGCAAGCAGCTCTTTAGCCTGAGGCTCATCGGGATTATAAAACAAGGCCCGCTGCAGGAAGGCTCGCGCTTGGCTAAAATCCTGATGCCGGTAATAATAAAGCCCTAGCAAACGCAAGGTCACCGCGAAATCACCCTTCTGCCCTAACGATTGCGTTAATAGTTGAAGGCCTCGTTCCTCGTCGCCTTGGTTTAAATAAACAACGGCTAGATTATTAAGCGCATCTACATTATTGGGATTAAGCTCAATCGCTGCTTGATAAGCATCCTTAGCCTTTAGCAAATCCCCTTGCATAAAGGCAATATCCCCTAGACGACCATGCCACATGCTTTGCTGCACCTTATCGTTTAAGCTTATTAAATAAGACTTAATCGCCGCCTCATGGGTATCGTATTTCATCAACAATTGCTGATGAGTGGCGGTCAAAGGCCACCATTCATATTGGCGCGTATGACGCAGCAAGGTCAATTCATCCTTCCAGAAACGCCCCTGATTATAGGTCATAACGGCGCAGACTATAACAAGGGCGATCAATATCGATCGTCGGGTTTGAGCCACCCATAGGCATAGACCTATCGACGTAAAATACATTAAATGCAGGGCCTGGATATTGCCGCATTTATAAATAAGCGGAAAACTCACAGCCAAGGAACTAAGGCCTACCATGATCCACCACCACCCCAATTGAGCCACCGACTTAACCCTTCCTACCAACAACAAATAGATTATCCCTAAATACAAGGGCATTAAAAACCCAAACTCCCGCGTTAATGCGCTCAACACCATAAAAATTCCCGTCAACACATAAAGGCTAGGTTTTTTTAATCGATAGGCCTTAACAAATAAAATACAGCAGGCCAGCCCAAATAAAACCTGTAAGCTGTCCCCCCGCCCAGTAATATAGCGCACCACCCACTCGTGGCTCGGCAACAGCGCCCATAACAACGCGGCATAAAAGGCAAGGTCAATCCTGGTAAATAAAAGCAAAATCAAGGCATAGAGCAATGCCGCATTTACGGCATGAATTAATATATTGCCCCATTTAAAAACTATCGGATTAAGCCCACCAAGTTTATAATCCAGCGCATAGGAACTCATCAACACAGGACGGTAATAGAGTAATTTGATATATTCAGCTGATTGATGGGCATCGAATAATCGGGAGGTCCAAATCTTGGGATATAGGGCTGGCTGTTTGATTAAGGGGTTTTGGACAACGGTGTAGTAATCGTCAATGACAAAGGAAGCCTTGTGCTGCGGCCAATAAATAAGAATCACCGCCGCACACAAGATAAGCACATGCCAGGCATGTTTGAGCATACGATTACTTTAAGAAATTACCAAGCACATCATTGATGATAGCGCCCACTTCAGGATTTTGCTCAATCACCTTTTGCAATTGCTTAGAACCCTCTTCTACTAAGGCGTTAGTCCCAATCCTTTTTAAATCCACATCAGGTTTATAGGAAAGTTTGGGGATTGTCCCTGAAATACCGGCATTTATCGCGATACGTTTTTCCTCATCCATTAAATAGCCTAATTCTTTAACCTGTTCGCTGACCGCCTGGGAAGCCTCTACGGATAAATGGAGTTTTGTTTGCATATCAACAGCTAGAAGATAATTCATTGATCCCTTAGCTAATAAATCAAAAACCTTGGACGAGACAATCGCCTCATCTAAATAAAGCACGCCTTCTTCAACGGTGAATTTCGCTTCCACCTTATCTATCTGAGTGCTCTCAGCCCCTCGATATTCACACACGACCCCTGTTCACCACTCATCCAATC
>CAYNTZ010000244.1:0-2167 GCA_964400365.1 uncultured Planctomycetales bacterium
TATCAGCGCTGATTCCACAGAGGGCAGAAATGTCCAGTCTGGAAATTAATTCAGCGAATCAAGGCGCCGTAGCGCAAATTAAGACCTTCTTAATTAAGGATAACCGTCTTCAGCCCCGCCAGCATTACGATGAAACAAAATTAGCTGATCTTAAGGCCTCTATTAAGGAAAAAGGGGTGCTACAGCCCATCTTGGTACGTAAAAGTGGGGATGGTTATGAGGTGGTGGCAGGAGAGCGCCGTTTAAGGGCAGCCCGCGCGCTTAATTTAGAGCAGGTGCCGGTTATTATTAAGAATGTCACCGACCGCGAAGCTCTCGTGCTTGCCTTAGTAGAAAATATTCAGCGCGAAGAATTAAATGCGATTGAAGAAGCTCTTGGGTTTAAGCGCTTAATGGAAGAGTTTCAATTCACCCAGGAAGCGGTGGCGGAATCAATCGGTAAGGACCGTTCGACGGTAACTAACTTATTGCGCTTGTTGAAATTGCCCAAGAGCATTCAAGATTATGTGGCTGGGGACAAATTATCCGTCGGGCACGCACGGGCACTATTAAGTATTGAAGATGCGAAAGCCCAACAAAAATTTGCCGATGAAATTATTAAGAAAAGCCTTTCTGTTCGTCAGGTGGAAGCGCTGGTTAGAAAATCGCAAGAACCAGTAGCAGGAAAAAATTCTCTAATAAAATTGAAAGACCGCGACATTGAAATCCTTGAAGAGGATCTACGTCGCGTCTTAGGTACCAAGGTCAGTGTTGAAGATAAAAAGGGTAAGGGAAAGCTGATCATAGAATACTACACCCTTAATGACCTAGACCGCATCTTAGGAATTATCCGCAAATGAAAGAATCAGCCCTAGTTTTAATTAAACCCGACGGAGTCCAAAAAGCAATCATTGGAGAAGTTGTTAATCCGCTTATGGCCAGCCGCTTAAAATTGGTTGGCATGAAATTAGTGAAGGTTAACCGCAACCTGGCCCAAGAACACTACGGACATCTTCGTGATAAATTCTTCTTTAAACAAATCGTCAGCTATTTAATGGGCGAGCTTCACGGTGGCGCTGCGACCGTGGCCATGGTTTTTGTGGGTAAGGGTGCGGTGAAGATCTGCCGGGCCATAGCCGGGGCGACCAATCCCGAAGAAGCTGATCCGCACTCCATCCGTGGTAAATATGGAAGGGTGACCACTAAGGGGGTTTATGAAAATCTGGTCCATGTCTCATCGGAGCCAAAGGAAGCGCAACGAGAAATAAATCTTTGGTTTAAGAAAAGCGAATTAATCGACAAAGGAATTTTATGATAACAGGCATGACAGGTTTTGGTGCCGGAGAATTTGCCTTAGGCAAGGTTAAGGGCATGGTTGAGATTAAAAGCGTTAATCATCGTTATTTGGACGTAGCATTCTATTTGCCTGCTGGATTCTCCTCAATGGAAGAGAGGATTCAAAAGGCATTTAGCAAGAATGTCCGCCGGGGGCGCGTCACTGTTTCGATTAAGATCACTGAAAAGCCCCTGATGAATATTATGTTAAACCGCGATGCGGTTAAGCGTTACATGGATTTTAGCAAGTCCTTGTCCAAGGACTTTGCAATTAAGAACGACATGACCGTCGCTGATTTAATGCGTTTGCCAGGGGTTGTGGAAGCAAAGGAAGTTTTTGTGGAAGCGCAGCAATTATGGCCCGTTGTCGAGAAGGCCTTGGGAAAAGCCATTGCTTCCCTGGTGGCGATGCGCATTCGTGAAGGCAAGGCGTTATTTGCTGATATCAGCGATCAATTAAAATGTATGCTTGACCAGATTGGCATTATTAAGATTCGTTCCAATGCAATTTTAAAAGAAAAGAAATCAACGTTAACCAATGAAGAATTTGCTTCTTTCCAAAAAAGCAACGATGTCAATGAAGAATTAGCCCGCTTGGCGCACTATATCAATGAAGCCAAGGCGCTGTTAAAGACATCCGAAGGTGCCGGTAAGAAAATGGATTTCATTGCCCAGGAAATGCAGCGGGAAACCAACACCATTGGTTCCAAGGTGCAGGATAAACAAGTGGCGGCTGCCGTAATTGCCTTAAAGAGCATGGTTGAGAAGATACGGGAACAAGCCAATAATGTCGAATAAAAAACTGCCTAAGACCTATGCGGGTCGATTTGTCATCATTTCTGGGCCCTCTGGT
>CAYNTZ010000245.1:0-2151 GCA_964400365.1 uncultured Planctomycetales bacterium
GCGGGCGTAGTTCAGTGGTAGAACTCTAGCCTTCCAAGCTAGTAGCGAGGGTTCGATTCTCTCCGCCCGCTCCATAACGAGCATCTTTAATACCCACACGAAAGGTCTTATGAAAGTAACCTTGCTGATTCCAACACTAAACGAAGCTGTTGGTATGCGTACCGTGATGCCTAAAGTAAAAAAGGAGTGGGTTGATCAGATTTTAGTGGTTGATGGTAAGTCCAAGGACGATACCGTGGCCGTGGCGCGTGAAATGGGTTATGACGTGGTGATTCAAGAAACCCCTGGCATCCGGGGTGCCTACATGGATGCGCTTCCTCATATTAAGGGCGATGTGATTTTAACTTTTTCTCCTGATGGTAATTCAATTCCAGAACTTATCCCAGCTTGTATTGCCAAGATGAAGGAAGGTTATGACATGGTGATTGTCTCCCGGTATGCAGAGGGGGCCAAGAGCTATGACGATGATGCCGTAACCTCCTTTGGTAATTGGTTATTCACCGCTAGTATCAATGTGTTGCATCGCGCTAAATATACCGATGCCATGGTGATCTACCGTGCCTACCATAAGAAATTGATTTATGACCTAGACCTTGATAAGGATGCCAGCTATAGCTTTGAAGAAAAGTTATTCAAGACCAAGATTAGCTGGGAGCCTTTATTATCTATCCGTGCCGCGAAACGCCGGTTGCAGGTGATTGATATTCCCGGTGATGAGCCGGTGCGTGAGGGTGGCGAGCGTAAACTGCAAGTATTAAAATGGGGCGCGGCCTATATGTTTGAAATTTGGCGCGAAATCTTCATTTGGCGATGAAATTCCTGCGTAACGATTTTTTTGTTACACTCCTAATCCTTGCCGCGTATTTATTGACTAATAGTTATATTTACGCCTGGGATGACCAGCACTTAGAAATCCCCTTACTCAAGCATCTGATTGACCCTTCCCTATATAAAGGGGATTACTACGTTGAAAGCTTGGCGCGTAATTTTTCTTCTTATTTATTTCCTATACTAGCCAAATTTATCAGTGTTTCCCAGATCCCCGCTGTTTATTTGATATTATTCTTATTAGCACGGTTTGCGATGTTTTATTGGGTATTTCGCCTATGGCAATTGATTAGCGGCGGAGATCGATTAAGTGCGGCTATAGCAACCTTGGCTTTCTTTTTGACGACCAGGACAGAAGAGTTCTTGTATAGGACGTTTTCCCATCAGGAATTAAGCATCGCCTTTGTTTGTGCAGGCATGTATTATTTTTACCGTGAACGTTACTTTTTAGCGGCCTTTATTTTTGGTTTTGCCGCCAATATCCATGCTATTTATAATTTATTCCCCATGCTGTATATGTTGGCGTTTTTACTGTTTTGTCACCCAAAGCGCTGGTCAATGGTGCTAAAGACAGGGCTGATTTTTACGATTGCAGCGCTGCCATTTTTATGTTGGCAAATCCCTAAATCAGTTGCTCAGAAAATGGCGGGGGTGCCGGTTCCTTTGCAGGAATGGATGCCGCTATATTTATTAGCCTGCCCACAGAATTTTATTTTCCAAGAAACGCCTTTATCCCAAGTCTTAGGCAATGCCGTTATTTTGTTCCAGAAATTATTGCCATACCTGGCTTTGACAGCCTTGTACCTGTTCCACTTGGCCTTTAACCCAAACGCTCGTCGGGATAAAAAGCTTCATGCCGTGGTGGGGGTGTCTTGGGGGCTTATGCTGGTGTCATATTATTTTCAATATGTGCATCCTAGCCGTTTTATTATTGATTTAAATCTGGTGCGGGTGGAGCAATTTGTACGTTTCTTCTTGATGGGTTATACGGCTCTTTGGGTTTTGACCAAGGTGCAGGAGCGTAATTTATTTATTGCTGTTGCTAGTAGTTTATTGTTTTTTGCTTATGGCGTTAAGGATGTGGTTGGTTTAACCTATGTTTTCTTGTTGGCTGCATTACTAATAGCACAGCAATGCGTATGGAGGATTAAGCTAAGCTTTTTAACGGCTGCGTTGGCATTATTTTTTATTTTGATAAGCGGGGCTATTGCGTACCAGTTAGCGATGTTGTTTAAATTAAGTCCGGATATGCCGTTGTATTGGCAAAAATTTAAATATCCTTTAGCCATAATGGCTTTTTTGGCTATGGCTGCGGCCTATAAG
>CAYNTZ010000246.1:0-2127 GCA_964400365.1 uncultured Planctomycetales bacterium
GCATCTCTGGGCTGAACAATGTTTGCCAATGCCAGCGGCACGGATTATATCTTTTTATGGCTTCCGTCGCAGAAGGGTTTGTTGCCCGTGGTTTTGCAGGTGCACCAGGCGACTTGTTTTTCTTCGGTGATTTCTACGAGTTGAGGGCGCATGCCAGTGGGGCCGTGGGAGCCGTCGCAGAAGGGTTGTTTTTGTGATTGCCCACAGGAGCACCACATATAGCGGCCGGGCTTCATGGTCATGACAATGGGGGTATTATTTGCTGACATGGGCTTTCTCCTTAGCAGTGGATGTTTTAATATCGATGGTTTTGGTTTCAACGATAGGTGCCGCGTTGCTGGCATCAGCCTTAATAGCTGGCTTGCCTAATTCGTCAATTTTTCCTTCAAACACGCATTTATTAATATCCCCGTCGTAGATATAAACCTTGCCGTCATTTTGGTTAAAAAGCCCAAAATACCCAGCAGAAGTCATGAAGGGCATGACCCCGGTGAAGTTTTTTCCTTCAGCTTTGCTGCTCAGGGTTTGCCCTAATAGAAAACATACACAGGCGATTGATATGCCTAAGGCAACGGTTGTTTTATTCATGGCGTTCTCCTTTGTAAATGTTATAATTCATTCATTATTTTATCAATTTCTTCAGGAGTGTGACATGAAAAAGTTTGATTTCATTGTGATAGGCTCTGGGATTATAGGCCTAACCATGGCTCATGCTTTAAAGGCGAGGAAGGTTAATGCCCGTATCCTGGTTTTGGATAAAGAGAGTGGCGAAGCTCAACATGCCTCTGGCCGCAATAGCGGAGTTTTGCATGCAGGTTTTTATTATACCGCGGATAGTTTGAAGGCTAAATTCACCGTCGATGGGAGTAGGGCGATGAAGGCTTATTGCCGGGTGAAGAATCTGCCCATGAATGAATGCGGCAAGCTGGTGGTGGCACAAAATGAGTATGAGCTCTTGCAATTAAATGAACTGCTTAAACGGGGCCAGCGTAATGGTTCCAATGTGCGCTTGATTGATGCTGCAGAAGCAATGGAGTTAGAGCCCAATGTGAAGACTTTTAAGAAGGCCTTGCATTCCCCAGACACTGCCTCGGTTGACCCTAAGAAGGTTTGTGCGGCCTTGCGCCAAGATTTACTCATGCTAGATGTAGAATTCCAATTTGATTGCCGTTACCTGGGGTATGAGGGTCAAGTGGTTAAGACAACCCAAGGTAATTTTGAGGCAGATAAGATTATCAGCTGTGCCGGTCTTTATGCGGATAAGGTCGCTCAAGATTTCGGCTTTGGCGAAAAATACACCATGATTCCCTTTAAAGGGCTTTATTTGAAATACACCAAAAATAAGACCGATGTGAAGATGAATATTTACCCGGTGCCGAATTTGAATAATCCCTTTTTGGGGGTGCATTACACCAAGACAGTGACGGGTGATATCAAGATAGGGCCAACCGCTATTCCGGCGCTGTGGCGAGAAAATTATGAAGCCTTAGGCCGTTTTAATTTAAAGGAATTGGCGGAAGTCTTATTTTATGAAGCCAAGCTTTATGCGAGCAATGCCTTTAATTTTCGTGCCTTGGCGCACGAGGAGATGCAGAAATACAATAAGGACTATTTTATTTCCTTGGCCGTGGCCATGGTGCAATCGATTGACCCTAAAGGGTTTACGGATTGGACGGCGCCGGGTATCCGGGCCCAGCTATTGGACAAGGACAAACAAGCGCTTGTCCAAGATTTTGTAGTTGAAGGGGATAATAAAAGCGTTCATGTGCTTAATGCTGTGTCGCCGGCCTTTACCTGTTCGTTCCCGTTTAGTCAATATGTGGTCGATAAATATGTGTTGATTTAAGCGTCGTATACGTAGTACTACGTATAAAGCCCTTGTCAAACGCACGGGAAGATGCTATTCTATATACGTCAAAAAGAGAAGTATTTAGATTTAAAAATGAGGAGTTTTATATGGAAATCAAGACGATGATTCAAAGCACGCCCAATCCAAACGCGCTTAAGTTTGTTTTAAATATACCGGTCAAAAATGAAGGTAAGGTGACCTATAAAAGTGCAGAGGAATGCCAGCATAATCCGTTAGCCGCAGCCATCTTCACCGTGCCCTGCGTGATGGAAGTGTAT
>CAYNTZ010000247.1:0-2104 GCA_964400365.1 uncultured Planctomycetales bacterium
TGAGAGAGATGAGAAAAGAGGCGGAGAGGTTGTAGAGCGTTTTTTAAGGCCATATCCATTTGTGCGGGTTGAGAAAGATGTTGCGGGTAAAACGATTAAGTTTTTTATAAATTCGACTCATCCTCAAAGTAAATCGTTGCTTCATGGTATATGGCATCAGCTAACAACGTATTATTATGACTATGGCAAGGTGAGGTTGGGAGAGTATGATTCTGGTTTAATGGAAACCGCATTAGATTTTATTAAGCCTCAAGGAAAGGGTTATGAGACGCGTTTTGCTTTGATTGTAGATATGACGACAGGACAAGTAAGTTATCGGGATGTTGGTATAGACCATTATTCAATGGGGAGAGTAGGTATTTCTTCATATTTTACAATGGGTAAATATTTATCTAATCAAGAGATTTTCAAGCCTTTGTATGACATGAATGTTGTGCCATTAGATAGGAGGCAAGATTTTGAAAAGTACGTGCAAAGGTTATTGGCAGAAGAGGCGAAGTATTTTTTAATGAGGCTTCGCGTTGCTGGCATAGAGTTAAAGAATGATTTTTCGTTAAGCTTAGATTTAATGTGGTTAAAGCCTGCGAGTGACGGGGGCTTCCCTATTCCCGTACTTATTGAGGCAAGTGTTTCTCCAGAAGTGGCAAATGCTGCAATGACAGCGCTACCATTGCCTTTTAGGTTCACACAAAGCTTAAGTAAAATAGGGGACAGCGCCCAATTAAATAATAATCAAAGTAAAGCTATGGCGTCCGCTTTAACTCAAAAGCAAATGAGGGATTTAGTGTCGTCATATTACTATAACGTTAGGGGGCAGGTGTTTGATTTTAAAGCTGATTGGCCAGAATGGATAGGGCAAGGTCATGATAATTGGATTATAGGTCTCAGGAATTCTGTGTTGAGGGTTATATATAATGGTATTACTTTTCCGCAGGAAGAGTTTTATTATAGATTGCTAGGAGATGCTGAGTTAAGCCCAAGATTGGTAGCTAAAAAGGGACATGCGCGCATGGATGATACGTATTATGAAGCCATGGAAGTTGAGCGTGTTAAGGGGGATTCTTTGGATCAAATGACGCTTGAATTAAATAGTCTGGATTCTTCATTGGTCTTGAATTTGTTGGATGGGTTAATTAATGAGAATATATGGTTCTCTGATTTTAAACCGCAAAATATCATGCTTGGAATTATAACGCGAGGTGATCATCTGCCGTCAAGATCCGCCTATGTTGTTGATATTGGCAGTGTTCAGCATAATGATTCGTGGGATAAGTCGTGGGATAGGAAACAAACTATTATAAAATATATCGATAGTCTTGAAAGGGGAGAATGGGGGGATGATTGGGTAAGGGTTGACCCTAAAGGGATAATATTAGCGCATTTAAAAAGCAAATTATTGCAAGAACAGGTTTTGGCGGTGGGTGGTTTAATTGATGCTATAGATAGTGGAAATCTCGAACAAATAAGGCAAGGTCGTTATCCGAAGTATAAATCTTTAGGTGGGGGTAGTTATTATGATGCTTTTAAAATAAACGAAATTCCTGATTTGGTGTTTAAAGTTTTCAAGGCACCTGTTAAAGGATTTGATGGGCAAGAGCAGGTGCGGGATAGGGGGAATTTTGGAGATCAATTTAAATCGATGCATGAGATTGTTAGCTTCTTAGATAAGCAAGGCAAGGTGTCTGTTGTAAATATTGGGGGTTTTGATTTAACCAAGATAACGGGAAATGAGTTTGGTATAGCGCCATTTTCTTATATGAAATTTGGTTCAACAGGAGTTTTGATTGAGGCTGAAGCAGATAGGGCTAATGTTCAGGATGCTGATTTAGAAGTTGTAAAAAGGGATTTGACAGGAAAGGGATTAATTTGGCAAGATCCAAAATTACAAGCTTTAGGAAAATACGATGGAAGGGTTGTATTGTTTGAATTTGGAGGTTTATCTTTGTCTGATTTGTATCAAGCTTCAGTTAGGCGGGAATTGGGATTATCGCAAAATAATGAAGATGCTGCAATGGGACGTACAAACGATAAGGGTGGTATTGATTTAACTTCTGATGAGGTTAAATTAGATATTAAAACTGGATCCTCGATTAAAGCATTCGGG
>CAYNTZ010000248.1:0-2063 GCA_964400365.1 uncultured Planctomycetales bacterium
GAAGCTGCATTTGAGTTAATCGACAGGGTGCATAATATTAATCTTTTAGTCAATAATGAAAACATCATGAGGGTTCAAGAGAGGCTTGGCAGGCCCATCTTAACCTATCAACCTTTTTCTTTTGTGGCAGATCTGCCCCCTAAGGATCTTCTGCCGGGCGTCCTATCGACATCGTATGACCCAAGAATTCTTTATTTATACCCTAGGGCTGTTATTGATACGGTTAATGAGGTAAAAGAAGGAGTTCATTTAGTTTATATCAGGGAATTATTACGCAAGAAGCAATTGATGACCACAGGGCAGGTGGATACCTTAATGAGGGCAGGCAATGCAACCTTGAGCACCGGAGGATTATTTGATGTGGCCGCCTTTATTGCCCGCCGATTTGTCTATATGAATCCGTATAACAAGGAATTTGATGAATTAACCAAGAATGTGCTTTTTAAGAAATTCCCTCCAGAGATAGGGCAACAGCATATATGGGCCTTTCTTTTAGCCAAGGCTGTTGTGAATGAGTATAGGAAACGAAAAGGCGGGAGCCTTGATTTATCTATCGATGAGGTTTTCCTTAAGAATTATGACCGGTTTCCGGATATTAAGGATATGCCGGAGGCAAGAAAGCTTATTGAGAAGTATGATTTGGTTAACGGCCTTATCAAGGTCATGGATGAGGTGGTGGTGTATCACCCTACACCAGAATTTCTCAACGGCACAGAAACAGCGCCTGCCAAACGCCTGCGTTTGATTGAAGAGGCTTTGCGCCGTTGGCATCCTCTTAAGCATGGGGTTGTCAGTTTAGATGCGCTTAAGAAGGAAAGCCAGCAAGAAGATGTAACACAACAGGAAATGCAGCAGCTTGTTGATAAAGAAAATGCCCTGCGTTTAAAGGAAGGCCAGCGTCAAGCGCCCTTAAGCGTTCAATTGCCTGCTGTCGTTAAGGTAGAGGAGGTCAAGCTTCCCGAAGCGCCAAGGCCGCCGCCAGCGGTGGTATTGCCAGCAGTTTTTATTCAAGCACAAGAAAACGTTCCTGCAATCCCGTCAGATTACCTTTACCGTTTATTTCAAACACGTCAGCCCCTGCGCGATGTTTATCAAATACCTGAAGAAGTAATGGCCATTATCCGCGGCTGGGAAGACCCAAATGGGGAACATCTGCTCATCAACGGCAATATGGATAATCAGAAGCTTGCCTTGATGGAGAGGAATATCACCGCGCAGGGCATTGACAATTTATTTAAGCCAGATGCGCTGCTGTTGTCAGATAGGAACCCGTCGACGCACCGCGTATCTTTAATCAATGTGCTGATGCGCAGGTTATGTGCAGATCCCGCCTTGCAGAGGGATCTCATTGCCGCCAGGAGAGGTGTTTCGGTAAGGAATACGGTCAATGATTATGACAGTAATTGGTGGCCAAGATTTCTATCCATCGCGGTTGATAAGGTTCTGGATAATCCTGGCAAACCTTTACAGGAAATCCTGCCTGAAGATTTTAGGAAATTGCTTAAGGAATACCCGTTGATTGAAGAGGTGATGCGTAAATATCATTTGGTGGATAATCTGATTAAGGTTTTGCGTGAGATTATTGTTATTCCCTACACCTACGCAAATTTGACTATTGAAGAAACAAAACAAAGCCGGCAATTACGTTTAATGAAGGAAGAGGCGCGGCGATGGGATAATAGCCGTGACGGTCAATTTAGCATTGAAGGCCTGGCTGTTAAATTATCTGTATCTCAAGATGCATTATTAAAGATGGGCATTGATTGGGTGCGTCTTATAAAGGAAGAAAATCGTTTAAGGGCCTTTGAGCGCATGGGCAGGGAAGTCTTGGCCATACCTGTCTTGGAAGAAGAAAAGCCCAGGTCTACGGGATTAGCCTTAGAGTTAGAAGAGGTTCCTGCCGGAGAATACCGTTTAGAAGAATTGCAACAGTATTTAAAATCTCCCCAATTAAGTTATACGGAAGCCATCGCATTAATAGGTGCTGAGAATCTCCGGCGTATTGATGAAGGCAGGCATGATGTTATTGAAATAAGATTAAGTCCTGCTGAATGGGAAAATGT
>CAYNTZ010000249.1:0-2057 GCA_964400365.1 uncultured Planctomycetales bacterium
TCAGCACAATCACATTGCCTAAGGGGCGCAGGATAACTCCATACTTGCGTACAGCCTGACAGATCTTAACGCCCACCTTGTCTTGCCAAGGATAAGGAATCTTGCGCTTAACGTCCTTAAAAACCTCGATGCCGACCATAAAACCGCATTGGCGGATATCCCCTACAGAGGGCAAATTATAGAACATATTTAATTGTTTGGCTAAGTATTTTATCTTAGGGGCCAGTCTCACTAAGGTGCGTTCTTTAGTGAATATATCCAGGTTAGCCAACGCTGCAGCAGAAGCTAGCGGATTGCCCGTGTAGGTATGCCCATGAAAAAAAGTTTTTTGCTGCCCGTAATCAAAGACAAAACCTTGGTAAACCTTCTTTGTCGTCAAGGTGGCTGCCAGGGGCAGATAGCCACCGGTCAAGCCCTTGGCCACACACATCAAATCAGGGCTTACCCCCTCATGCTGACATGCAAACATTTTTCCGGTGCGGCCAAAACCAGTGGCCACTTCATCAATAATTAATAACACCTTATATTTAGCAGTCAACTGGCGCATGCGTTTAAGTGCACCCTTAGGCCACATCAACATCCCTGCCGCCCCCTGCACCAAGGGCTCGACGACCAAGGCCGCAATATGCTGGTGGCGGTCTTTAAGTAACTTTTCTAAATCATCCACCGCTTCCCAACCATGACCTTTAAGCGCATGGGTTTTAAAAATAAGACCGCGGTAGACCTGGTGGAATAAATCAATACCCCCGACACTTACCGACCCCAAGGTGTCGCCGTGATAGGAATTAGCTAAATGCACCAGGCCCCTCTTTTTAGTCTGCCCGATATTCTGCCAGTACTGATAAGCCATCTTAATAGCAATTTCAACCGCAGTTGAACCGTTGTCGGAATAAAATACTTTTCTTAACCCCTTGGGCGCAATGCTGATTAGTTTCTTGGATAGCATAACCGCAGGGGTATTAGACAATCCTAATAGCGTTGAGTGAGATAGTTTATCGATTTGTCTCTTGAGGGCGGCATCAATCCCTGGATGGCGATGTCCATGCACATTCACCCATAATGAGGAAACTCCGTCGATATAATGATTGCCGTCCACATCGGTTAAATAAACACCCCTTGCTGAATCAATAATCAATGGCTCTTGCCTCACCCAATCCTTCATCTGGGTAAAGGGATGCCAAAGGAATCTCTTATCCTGCTGTTTTAGAATTTTAGCTTTAACTTTTTGCATTGCTTTAACATATTCGCCGCTGTTAATGATTTTAAATACGGGATAATGCCTAGGACCTTAATCCCAGAGAGCTTGGCAATTTCAGCCGGGTTGCTACGGGCAGGCAAGGTTTTATTTCCAGCCTTGGCATCACAAAATATTAGACCCCTAATCCTAAGTCCATAGGCCTTGGCCTGATTGATGGTCAAGAGCGTATGATTAATAGTGCCTAACCCTAAGCGAGCGACAATAATAATTTCTGCCTTCATGTCACGGATTAAATCAGCATTATAGTAGTGATGACTTAACGGCACCATTAACCCGCCGGCACCTTCCACCAAGAGAATCTCATGACGGCCTTGCAAAACCTTTAGCGCTGCTAAAATGCGGCGCTTATCAAATTTTATCTTAGCCCGCTTAAGCGCTAGATGCGGAGATAATGGTTCCTTGACATAAAAAGGATTAAGCAAGGCCATCTCATCACCAATGTTTAGGGCTTTAGATAAGAATCGAATATCATCCCCGGCGCATTGGACGGGTTTCATCACCCCGACATCATACCCTCGCGCTTTAAGCAAAACGCCTAAGCATAAGGTCGTAACGGTTTTCCCGACATTGGTATCGGTGGCAGTAATAAAAATGGTCTTATTTTTGCGCATGGATCCAAATAACCTCGAAGGTGGCATAGACGCCATGGTGATACGGAAATTTCTCCTTATAAATTGCGGCAGCGCGGGTCATCACGTCACGGCCAACATAGCCCTCACGCGGTAAATTATTAGCCCCAATACTTTTTAACCAATCAGTCAAATCCTTCATGTCATTAAATTGAATCTTGATGCGCTCG
>CAYNTZ010000250.1:0-2056 GCA_964400365.1 uncultured Planctomycetales bacterium
CGCCGGTCACGGTTAAATTATCAACCGCCGCATCACCCAACCACACCGACCCATCCACTTCTAAATTACCCGTTAAATACAAGTCAGCATTGGCTGACGCATTGTTAAACGTGCCTAACCCAATGCGCACATCGCCGTTGACATCAAGCAATTGGCTGGGAGCCGTTGAACCAATACCCACATTGCCGCTTGACGTAATCATCACTAAATCGCCATTACCTGCTGCCGTATCAGAAACCATAAAGGCCGGCTCTGCACCTGTCTGCAGGATTTCAAGGGAGGCGTCAGCCGCCGTTGTCCCCACCCCCACATTACCACCTGCGGTATTAACAAAAATACCTTGGCGAACTTCAATGGTGTCAAAATTTGTCTCACCTGTTTGCGAAAAAATACCCGTTACCGTTAAATTATCCGTCACCGCATCGCCTAACCAAACATTACCATCCACCTCAAGATTGCCGCTAACGTATAAGTCCGCATTACTCCCCTGGTTATCAAAGGTGCCTAACCCAACGCGCACATCGCCATTCACATCCAATTTTTGGCTTGGCGCTAAAGACCCAATACCAATATTCCCGCCATTAGCAATCACCAGATTGCGCGCCGCGCCAACTTCATTCACATAAAAATAATCACCAGCTGCATCGTACGCCAATTCCCAATCCTTCGCATCCGAGGTGTTGGTTAAGCGGTAAGCACCATCACGCAATTGCAGCTTTGCCACCGCATTCACTGAACCGATGCCGATATTGCCGTCAGAACTGATTGAAAAATAATCACCATGGGCCGCCGCTGAAGAAGAAATGAGCACCGGGATAACACCCGTTGTCTTGATTAATTCAAAACTACCCACCGGCGTGGTCGTACCAATACCCATATTACCGTTGGACAATAAACGGATTTTCGCGGCATTCGCAGAATCCTGCACAATGAAACCACTGGAACCATCGGTTGAGTCAAGCACAGCCTGGATATCAGATGCAGCGGCAATACGCAGAGGAAAAAAACAGAAGGCGAGGCACGCAACTATAAGACGTATATAAGATTTATATAATCTATTTAATATATAAGGCATTAAAAAATGGCCGCGCGCTAAAGGTTGTTTTTGTGTTAACTCCATATTAACAAATGGGTTATGCTTCACAATATTTATTTAAGAATTTTTACACAATGCGTGGGGTACTTGAAGGGTTTTGTCGTCGGGCAATGAAAAAAGGGCTATTAAAGGGATTGTATGTGCGCAATCAATTCCTTAGTAAGAGCAACTGCATTGGCGGAAGAGCCGCCATATTCTAAAAACACACAAAAGGCGATATTATTCTTTGGTGAACGCGCATAACCGGCAAACCAGGCATGATTAGGCCGGGAAGCCCCCGCTTGCGCCGTACCGGTTTTGCCCCAAATCTTAATACCCTGTAAATCATTTAAAGTATTTGCCGTCCCCTCCGGATCTGTCACAACTTCACGCAAACCTTGCTGGACAATGCGCCAGCTGGAATCACGCAAACGGATAATAGGCCGCTTTAGGAAATCAATCTCCGGCACCGGCTTACCATCCAACACCTTAGCCAACCTTGGCTTTAACATGACCCCATCATTAGCCACCGCAGCCATCATCACCGCCATTTGCAATGGCGTTGCCAACATATCTCCCTGGCCAATCGATAAATTAAGCGTATTACCTGTATACCAACGCCGCTCAGCGCTTCCCGAAATAACTAATTTGCCGCGCGCTTCATAAGGCAAATCAATACCCGTCGGGCGCCCTAAACCAAAAGCCTTGGCATACGCACCTATCGTCGGAGCACCAAGCATTTTCCCTACATGAAAGAAATAAACGTTACATGAATGCGCAATAGCCTGGCGTAAATTCTCACGGTCATGCACATGCGCGCAACCAAACCTAGCTTGCCCCAACAGGTAATACCCTGGGCAATCAAAAGATGTTTCCGGCGTAATCTTGTTAAGTTCAATAGCGGCCAATGCCACTGGAACCTTAAACACGGATCCCGGCGGGTACTGCCCTAAAACAGCCCTGTTCATTAACGGTGATGCA
>CAYNTZ010000251.1:0-2041 GCA_964400365.1 uncultured Planctomycetales bacterium
ACCTAAGTTTATTAACTGTTTAGCTAATGGATGATTTATATCAGTAATAATTATCGTCCCAATCAAAGACTCATAATTTAACTGGTTATAGATCTCTTGGGGTACAACATAGAAAACTAAATTCTCCCGTTGTGCTAATTTCTCCGTTAAACTTAGCTTCGCTGTTTGAACCTGAGGCACATTAGCTTGAGTCCCTGCCATAAACAATAGCGGCCTGCCTGTTTTTAAGCTCAGGCGCATATCATTTTCATCATCCACCATCTTCTTAATATCCACTACTTCAAGCTCTGTGGCAGTAACCCCTGCCTTGACGCTTAATTTATCCATAGAAACTTCCCCATCTCCCTTGCCCCAGCGGCGCAGGGCCATCAACACCTTATCTTGGGGTTCCAGCGCTGGCTTCTTAAATAATGCTTCAGATTCAATAAAAACAGGGGTTTCTTTTAATATGTCGGCAATCCAATCTACAAAATGAAGCTCATTGATAAGCCTGCGCAAGGACGCTGATTGCTCCAGGGCCTTTGCCAATAATTGTTCATTGCGTGCCTTTAGTGCTGTGCTTCTGGCGTCAAGTTCCCCCCTATTGGTTTGGGAGAGGTATTTGATCTTTAATAGCGTAACAAGTACCCTGTACGAAAAACTCCGGTCATCCTCATTCTTTTTAATCGCATCTTGCAATTCCTTCTTGAATGCTGGAGAAAATTCATCCCATGCTGATTGCAGGTAATTGACCCGATCAGCATCTGTTGCCATAAACAACACCCTATTGACCAATTGCCCAATAAATTGAAAAAACATGTCCCCATCGCTAATGAAAACCATGCCGCGTTTTAATAAATCCTTGTTATACCCCTGCGCTTTTAAACCCTCGCTAGTAAATGAAGATGCCACATCCATGGCATGTATTAAAACAGCATCTATCTCAATATCCCTTAACCCCTTTTGTATGAATTCTCCTGATGTTATATGTATCTCAAATTGATCCAATGGATAGGGCTTATAGCGCATCAGCTCTTCTAATGAAAACTTGATCTTGTCTGTTGTAATGGTATCCCGGCCAAGAATATCCCTAACCCGCAAGGCATTTTCTTCTTCAATGAGCTGGACAATGGTTAATTTTTGAAGCACCGCCAGGATGGGAGGCGAAGACTTCAGGGAAGCTTCAAATTCCGGGTCCTTCTTTATTAATGATTCAACGGTAAGCGGCTCCTTACTTTTCTCATCCCAATCCCTCAATAACCACCGCACCTTGCGTTCAAAAGATTCCCGCGGGTTTTCTGTGCCGTTAATATAGCTCTCCGGCATTTCCTTAATCACACTCTTTTTTAACATGCGTAGTGCCCCTTGAGGCAAATCATACTTCTGCATAAAAACCTTTACAGCCTCATGATCCAGCACTTGCAAGGCTACTGGGTTATTATTGGGTCTTGGATCATCAATATAGGGATCTTCCTTGACTGCCTGGTAAAGCAAATCAAGTAAGGCCTTGGTAAGCGCCACTGTTTCCTCTGTGCCCTCAGGAACCTTTGCTCCACGCAATGCAGGATGTCTTGCCATCAATTGGCTGTACAGATCTTCCGGCAATGTTTTTAACACCACTTTAAAATCTTCCCTGAACTCTTTGCTTTGATTAATTACAAAATAACAAAATGAAATCATCACCATGGCGTTAATATCAATATTATTGCTGTCTTCAACGGGAAAATATGAGGAATGCGCCATTAACAAGCGTCTGGCTATATCTATATTGGCGAGTTTGCCTTCAGCTACTAACTTCTGCCCTAAAGCATCAATTGCTGGCTCATTCATGGCGATCGTCTGATGCCCCCTGAGGGCTGCAAAGACGGATGGTGAAACAGCATATAAACGATGGTACGGATTTATTTCATCTACAATAGCCTCAAAACTCTTTTCCGCCTTCTTAGGCGCTGGCTCAGCACCAAAATCAAGCTCCGGGGATACAGGAAGCTCGATTAATCTATTTTCAATCCAATCTTGCAAATGATATTCATCTAGTAAACGCTTTAAGGCAGGGCTTCGT
>CAYNTZ010000252.1:0-2027 GCA_964400365.1 uncultured Planctomycetales bacterium
AGGCGCTTCCTTAGGGCCAACTAAACGTCCAAATGAATACTTGCCGCTATCTACATTGATGCCGCCAACAACGGTATCGTCATTAGGCTTAAAGGTCATCCCGCCGCGACCTTCGACGCGGCCGCCGTCTTTGCTGTACTCGTAATTATTCAATAAGCCAATCGTTGGCCGATCTTTTAAGACCACATTGCCGTTAGTGACATTACCAAACAAGGGCGTAAAGGAGTCTGCAAAATAAAGAGAATCAACCCGGCCTTCCACCTGGTTAACCACCCCGTCGACCAAGGGGCTGATGGTAATAAACGCGTCCTTTCCAGCGGAGATGAGCCCGCTGTCATATCTGGCTGACGGCGCTTGAGCGGCTTGATTGTTGCCAGCTTGTTCAGCCTTGGGATCCGGCTGATTAATACTGTTAAGCAACAAGATCATCGTCCTGCGCTCATTACCGGAGACGCTGACATCGCCCATTTCGGTTTTACCGGCGAAGATTTCCTGGGTGAAGCTAGGTGAAAGCATGTTGTTGTTATTGAAAAAATTGTCGCGGCGATGGGCATTTAATAAGATAGGGGAGAAATACCTGTTGGTCGCACCTTCTTTAGCCGTCGGGCTGGTTGATACTAAGCCGCTAAAATCGATGTTATAACCACCCGTGACGGTGGCAATCGCTGTTTCCTTACGTTGTAACGGCGTCAACATCTTGGACTTTAAACCAACGTTAGCTAAAGCTTCATTTAAGATGCTGATCTTATTGCCTTCAATTAAATCATCCCCGCTTTCAGAGAAGGTGGTTTGGTAAGCGTTGATCCAATTATCGCCAAACCTGCTGCGCACTCGTTCACTAAACACTTCACCTGATGCTTCACGGTAAGCGCTAGTTAAGGCATTATTGCGTTCCGTTTCTTCTTTATAATTTAAATTTCCTGTCGCGCGCGCGATTTCAGCTGCACGCTTTTCAGCGCGTTTTTCTGCTGGTGCAGTGACAATATCTTTATATTCAGATTTATTCTCTTTAATGCCCTGATCAACCATAGCTTCAGCAATTTTTTTATTCTCTTCCTTATATTTATCGGTGTATCCCTCCTGCAATTTCGCCACTGCCTTCATCCCCGCTTCACGGGCTGCATCGCGTTCTTCACCAGTCACCGGCGCGCGGTAAGAACCATTCTCCCAAATAAACATATTGGCTTCGGTTGGATTATTAACCTTCATTGCATAAATATTGGTGGTGTCAAAGGCATGCAGGTCCATGCTCGCCGCCTTACCGTCCCTGTCAAGCCAACCCATCGCTGCTGTATCTTTATACTTAACCACATTAGCCAAGGACGAAGCGCGAGCCGTTTCCCCTTCTAAATCACCGTGCACACGCATATTCTCACCGGGGCGGTTGGATGACACAATGGCAATCGTGGCATTATGTTCTTGTTGGGACACATAACCATCGCCGGAAGTCCAGATGGCTGGATTCAGCGGATTTAAACCACCGGCTTTATTACTATAGAGGAAGGAGCCTAAGCCATACTTCACATCAAAATTGCCTTGGCCGTTTGCATTCACACTGCTTTCAAAACGGATTTGATCATGCGGCTTTTCCGTGAATAGGACACCAGCGCGCGGATTGGCCGCTAATTCTGCGGCTGTTGGAAGCCCAAAACGGGCCATGGTTATGCCCTTATCCCCTCCGGCAGCACCGCCTTCATCACCAAAACTGCGGTCAACCCCGACACTGTTGGTATTGCCATAGGCGCTGGTGGCATGCGGGGTCACATAACCCTGCATCTGTATGCTAGCCACACGCCCATTAGCGCTTGTGACAATTAATTTGGTTGGGTCTAAAATATCTTGTGGATTGGCGCGGCGTTTTTGAACAGCGTCTAAGCTACTGCCCATGTCAGCATAAACAGCATTTACGTAATCATCTTGTTCTGGGAACTTTGCATGATTATCTGCTGTCATTCTCTTCTGGGCTTCTGTCGCTGCATAATTATCAATCTGTGCGTAAATCTCTGCTCGGCTTAACTCATTAAACG
>CAYNTZ010000253.1:0-2014 GCA_964400365.1 uncultured Planctomycetales bacterium
CCTAAACGTACAATGCGCTCCGTCGGTATCTTAATCTGATCTGCCCAAATACCGTACGCCTCATCGTCATCCTTATAAACCGACACCCAAAGGCGCTCCTTGGGTAATTTTAATTCAACCGTCAAGAACGCCCAGGGCCAAGCAATAGCTTCTTTCTTAAAATAATTACGGAATGAAAAATTTCCCAGCATTTCAAAAAAGGTGTGATGAAAATCAGTTTTACCGACAACGTCTAGGTCATCGGTGCGCAGACACTTTTGCGCAGTAGCCGCCCGGGTAAAACCGTCGATGCGGCCTAGAAACTGTGGCTTAAATTGCTGCATCCCAGCGGTCGTAAAAAGCACAGTTGGGTCATCCTTAGGCACCAAGGAATCGGAAGCAATAATGGAATGGCCTTTGGATTTAAAGAAGGATAAAAACTTGGCTCTGATTTCGTTTGTTGTCATAATTTTTTAATAGCCTTATAAATAGCATCTAATTCAAATCCCCGGCGGGCTAAATAATCTAATACCCGCTTCTTCTTTTGCTGAGGCTCGCCGCGCAAACGTTCATAACGGCGGGCAGCCATTTCAGCAATGGTGTCAGCTTCCGACACCTGAGGCTTAATTTCCGCGATGGCCTCATCAATAATATCCTGAGGCACACCTTTTTCTTTAAGCTCTAAAATAATCCTGCGAAAACCAAACGGCCGGGCTAAACGATAAGCGATCCAGCTCCTCGTAAAGCTCCGGTCGTCGAGTAATTTAATATCCGTTAAATAATCAACGGTCGCTGTTATTTCATCCTCGGAAAAACCTTTACCTGCAAGCTTTCCCCTTAACTCTTCAATGCTACGCGGCCTAATCTTTAAAAACCGTAACGCAGAAGCTTTAACACTTTGAGCCATTACGCTTTTTGTTTAGCCGTAATCTTTTCAATCACCTGCTTTTGAATCTTGGCCATAATCTTAGGATTATCTTTCAAGAACTTGCGCGCAGCTTCACGGCCTTGACCGATCTTCTCATTTTCATAAGATAGCCAAGCCCCTGATTTTTGCACCACTTCATGCTCGATACCTAAATCCAGGACATCGCTGGCCTGTGAAATACCTTCATTGAAATGGATTTCAAATTCAGCTTCTTTAAAAGGCGGCGCCACCTTATTTTTAACAACCTTAGCTTTCACGCGGTTGGCAATGATATCTTCACCAGATTTGATTGATTCAATCTTACGCAAATCAATGCGCACCGACGCATAAAACTTCAAAGCACGACCACCGGTGGTGGTCTCAGGGTTACCAAACATAACCCCGATCTTCATGCGCACTTGATTAATAAAGATAACGCAGGCCTTTGACTTGCTGATCGCCGCTGTTAACTTACGCAAGGCCTGGCTCATCAAACGGGCTTGTAAACCCATGTGGGCATCACCCATTTCACCTTCGATTTCAGCGCGCGGGGTTAAGGCTGCCACTGAGTCAATCACCACTAAATCAACCGCATTGGAACGCACCAGGGTTTCAGCGATTTCCAAGGCTTGCTCGCCCGTATCAGGCTGTGACACCAAGAGGTCATCTAGCTTAACACCGACAGTAGTTGCATACTTGCTATCAAAGGCATGTTCGGCATCTATGAAAGCCGCGGTACCACCTGCCAATTGCAATTGCTTGATAATGCTTAAAGTCAGGGTTGTCTTACCTGAGGATTCCGGGCCATAGATTTCAATGATACGCCCACGCGGCACGCCCCACACACCCAAGGCGGCATCCAAGGCCAACGAACCAGTGGCAATCACTGGAATATCGACGACAATTTTAGAATCCATGCGCATGATGGATCCCTTGCCAAATTGCTTTTCTATTTGTGAGAGCGCCAAATCAAGCGCTTTTAAACGATTCTCTTTGTCGGCAGACATGCCTTTTTCAACCTTCTCCACTTTTTCCGCAACAGCCTTTTCTTGAGCCATAAGCCCTCCTAGAATATATTAAAAGATTTACGATTATAAACGGCAAGGGTTATATTGTCAATCGGACTTT
>CAYNTZ010000254.1:0-1929 GCA_964400365.1 uncultured Planctomycetales bacterium
TCAATCCTACACCCAACCATCACCTTAAAATCCAAAGCTATTTTTTCCTCACGCAAAGAACGCTTCACTTCTTCTAAAACAGCATTGGCTTGGCGCAATTCACCAACCCCTGAAATCATCGGGTACATCAACTGAATGCGGCCATGCACCGATGCCCGCAAAATTGCCCTTAATTGCGCCTTAAAAATATCTGGACGTTCTAAACAAAAACGAATAGCCCTGCAACCTAAAAACGGCGACATATCACGAGGGATCTGCACGCTGGAAATAAACTTATCCCCGCCAATATCCAAGGTGCGGATGGTTACCGGCAGTGGATTAACAGCTTCCACAACCTTTTTATACGCCTTATATTGCTCCTCTTCTGAAGGCAGGTCCAGGCGGTTCATAAACAAGAATTCCGTACGGTAAAGACCAATGCCTTCTGCACCAAATTTCTGCGCGGACGGAATTTCTGAAGATAACTCTAAATTAGCCAATAGGGCAATTGGCTTGCCATCAAGGGTCTGTGCAGGTAATTTCTTTATATCATCTAGCTTGCCCAAGGAAGCAATGATCTTTGATTGCTCCTTAAGGTATAATTCTTTTGTCGCCTCGGCAGGATTTATAATCAACAACCCCTTTTGGCCGTCAACAATCACATAATCGCCATTAGTGATGCGTAAGGTCGCGTCATTTAAACCAACCACGGCTGGAACCCCTAAGGATTTAGCAATGATGGCCGTATGTGAAGTCCTGCCGCCAATATCAGTCACAAAAGCCATAATTTTCTTGTTATACATACTCACCGCATCAGAGGGCGAGAGGTCGTGAGCCACGATAATCAAATCATTCTGAAGGCTGTCTAGGTCATGCAACTTGCTTTCATCCATCAAATGGCGCAGCACACGCTTGGCAATATCATTAACATCCGCCATGCGTTCCCGCAAGTATTCATCCTGGATCTTCGCAAAACCCTCTGCATATTTCTTAATCACCTGGGAAAAGACATATTCCGCCGCATTCTTATTCTGGCGAATACCCTTAACCACCCCTTCCAGCAACATCGGATCTTCCAAAACCATTAAATGCGCGTCAAATATTTGGCCTTGGGACAAACCAATATCCTGACTAATCTTAGACTTAATCGAATGGATTTCCTGACGGGTATTATTCAGCGCCTCTTCAAAACGAGCAATTTCAGAATTAACCTCATGAGGCAAGATAGAACGTTTAGGCACAATGAATTCCTGCTTATCCAAGATAAACGTTGGGCCATACGCAATCCCGCTGGCAGCAGGGATACCTTTTAGGACAACTTCCTTCATTGAAATAATTCTTCCTCTTGTTTAGCCAAAAAGACCTCAAACTCTTCCATTGCTTTTTGCGCATCCGCACCATCTACAATCAGCTTAATCTTGCACCCACCTTGGGCACCTAACATTAAAATCCCCATAATAGACTTGCCGTTAACCTTTTCACCACTCTTATCAATAGTCACGGAAACATCAAATTTCTCAGCTAGTTGAACAAAAAGCGCAGCTGGACGGGCATGCAGCCCTTTTTTATTGGAAACAATAACTTCTTTTTCTATTTTAGCCATAAATACCCATTACCTATCTTTTTATTATCCGCTGACTCTCAATTAATTTGATTAACGCTTGGGTTAATTTTGTCGAATCATGGCGCACATAATCAGCCACACTTAACAAGTCCGTCGCCACCACCTTATAGCCCATCTCCTTAATCGCTTGAGCATCCGCATTCACCGGATAAGCATCTTCTTTTTTATACCGGGCTAATGCTTCTTCATTATCCACAACAGCATTATTAATAATACAGGCATTCACCGATTGCGGATTACTATGCTCAACTAAAACCCTCACATGGTCTGCCGCAGAAAAGCCGCCCGTCTCACCCGGCTGGGTCATCACATTACACACATAAATC
>CAYNTZ010000255.1:0-1907 GCA_964400365.1 uncultured Planctomycetales bacterium
CGGGATCAAGAAAAGCGTTGACCACCACCCCGTAAATCCCTAGAGATTGGCCATTAATAATGCTTTTAGGGCCATGCACATCAATAAAGGTGAAATCCAATAAATGCGCGATCAAAAAAACAAAGATATAAAGCCCACTTAAGGCCATTAGGCGCGAAGACAAACTGCGCTTACTTTTTGAATTTTCAACCTCATAACGCCTTAATCCGCCACAGGAGCGGTAATTATCAATAACTAGAGAAATTGTCATGATGATATGCGTTGCAAACGCAGCGATCAACCCTAAACGCAAGAACAATAATAACTCCGGCATTTTATGTAGCTTTTCAGAGTAACCATTTAGCGCAGCAGGGCCCCAAAAAATAAAAAGATTTCCAATCAAATGAATAATAATAAAAGAAATCAGGATAAGCCCAGAAACAGCAACGATTTGCTTTTTGGCAATTGAAGAAGATATATTGAAGGTATTAGCTTGTGACATATTTTTATTCTACGATTTCTTTAACAAGCTACAATCTTTTTCCGAACTTTTATTTTTACCAAATAGGTTTACGATATACACCGACTAATTCACTTTTAGCAACAATATGACCGCGCATGGCTTTTTCCAAATCCTGCATAGTCATACCTTCATTGATTTCTAAAATCGTATCCACCGCATAAGCGCGAAACACATACCGATGAACCCGTTCATCCGCTGGACAAGGACCAGCATAATTATATTTACCAAAATCATTTAACGATTGATAGCCAGGATTTGAATTTTCAGCTATTTGAGCCTTATCGGGCGGGATATTATAAAGAACCCAATGCACCCACACCCCTTCTGGCGCATCTGGATCATGCACGGTTAAGGCCAAACTTTTAGCTTTGGCTGGAACATTACTCATTTCTAACGGAGGATTAACATCTGAACCATGACAGGTAAATCTCTTAGGAAACTCACCATTGGCATCAAAAGCAGTAGATGTTAATTGAAATTTACCGGCCGGAAGCTTTGGCTCTGCCTGAACAAGTAATGAAGGTAAAATAACAAACATTAATAAGCATGTGCAAATATGTCTCATAAACTTATATTATACACATTAAATATATGAAGTGAACGATAAGAATATCTTTTTAGCCTTCCTGATACTTATCTTTGAGCGAAGCAATCACGTTAGGATCCGCCAAGGTAGTCACATCTCCTAAAGCCCTACCCTCGGCAACGTCACGCAATAAGCGACGCATAATCTTACCCGACCTGGTCTTGGGCACATCCGCGGTAAAAATAATGCGTGATGGTTTGGCAATGGAACCGATTTTAGCAGCCACATGATTCTTTAAGATATCCTCAGTATCAGCGGTAGCTGGATGCCCTTCCTTTAAAATAACAAAGGCAGCAATGGCCTGGCCCTTGATCTCATCTTTTACACCAACAACCGCGGCTTCAGCGACCATGGAATTATCCACTAAAGCTGATTCAACTTCAGCGGTAGAAATATTATGACCCGCCACCAGCATGATATCGTCCACCCGTCCCAAGAACCAAAAATAACCATCCTTATCCCGCTTGGTGCCATCGCCTGCAAAATATGACTTCCCCTCCCAACGCCCCCAATAGGTGCTCTTATAACGCTCATCGTCACCCCAAATACCGCGTAACATCGATGGCCATGGTGACATTAAACTTAAAAAACCACCGCCCGCTGGAATAACCTGCCCCTCTTCATTTAAGATTTCGGCTTCAATCCCAGGTAAGGGCCTGCCCGCAGAACCAGGCTTCATCGGCGTGACTCCGGGAATAGTCGTAATCATAATCGCCCCGGTTTCCGTCTGCCACCAGGTATCAACAATGGGGCAACGATTGCCACCGATATGTTCGTAATACCACATCCACGCTTCCGGATTAATAGGCTCACCCACCG
>CAYNTZ010000256.1:0-1900 GCA_964400365.1 uncultured Planctomycetales bacterium
CGATTTAATGACGCTTAATGACTTGTCTTTCTTCAAAGAAGATAAACTCTTCACATAAGGCTCTACTGTAATCCCGTAGGATTTTGTAAGCTTGCTCCCAGCTTTTCCAATTTCTTCTTCAGCCATACTAACGTTTTCCTCTTTATCGACCAAAACAAGAATATCGAAATCGCTGCGACAATTATCTTCTTTCCTTTGAACGCTCCCAAATAATACAACAGATAGAATGCTCTTTTTAAAAGGCAATAATTCAATTTCCTGCTTTATATTCTGAATTATCGTTTCCAAAAAGGTCTTTTCATTTTGAAATAACGGTAACAATAAACGCTTGGCAACCCATTTTTCCTTATTAATAGAATACCCAAATGAATTCCCATGCGACTTAAAATTAACCACCCCTTCATCCACCAAGGCACCCATAGCCTTATGAATGGATTTAGGCGTTATTTTCAAAAACCTAGATAACTCCCTGCCATTAAGCTCTGTAGGATACCTACACAGATGGCGTAAGCACTCTATCTTGACCCTGCTGTTTAATATGTTACTTAACGGATTGTTTACTTTCATATACGTTTGTATACCTATGTAAATGTATGTTTACCTTTGTATACAAGCATACAACCTCCAAAGCCTCTTGTCAAATAATTTATCTTACTAAAAACTTAACTGATCCACCGCCTTATCCACATGCTCATCTGCCAAATGGGCATAAATCATGGTAGTTTCAATATCGGCATGGCCCAAGAGCTTCTTAACTGTTGGCAAATCCACTCCACCCATCACTAAGTGACTGGCAAAGGTATGCCGGAGCGTATGAATCTTAGTAACATCCTGAAAGCCACAGGCTTTAGCTAATAAGATAAGCCGGCGGCGTAGATAATTCGGGTTTATTTTCACTCCATCATCGTGAAAGATATACGGACAAGAATCTACGGAGTATAGTTTCTTATGCCTCACTAAAAGATTAAACAAACCGTTATTAATAGGGATTTCCCGTTCCGATGTTTTAGGGCTCCAATTATCCTTATACCTGATTTTGATTTTCTTGCGGTCAAAATCAATATCAGCCCATGTTAGATTTTCCAATTCACTTTTACGCATGCCGGTATGCAGAAACGTATAAAAGATTGGCCGAAGAAAAGGATCACTACTTTTAAGAAGGGCTGTGCATTCTTCCTTACTTAAAAACCGCGGCTTCTTGTTCATTTCTTCTTTCAGCTCTTTCACCCCCTTAACGGGATTAACTTGTAAATAATCCCATCGCATCCCTTGATAAAACATTGCCTTTAAACAAATCAACTCAACATTGACTGTTTTATTAGCGGCGTTTTGTGATTTACGGCATGCCTGATAATCTTCAAAGAATTTCGGATCTAATTGGGAGGCTTTTTTAATGTAAGGAAACCTAATTAAATACCTTTTGAAATTATCAAGAATTGCTCTGTAGCGATTTTGTGAGGATGGTGCGTGGCGGACTTTACTGTAGGCTTGATACTCTTCGAAGAGTTTGTTTAATTCTACATCTTTGTGAACAAACCCAATTTCTTGCCGCTCTAATTTTACTTCAATGTCTTTTAATGCTAGTTCTGCTGTCTTGCGTGATTTACCAATTGCTTTTCTAACCCGACGACCTTTGACACGATAATCGACGTAATACCTTCCACTACGGAATCTGAGACTTGCCATACTAACCCCCTTTTGTTGATGGTTGTTTGATTTGGGCACAATTTGGGCACCACCATCTTGTAGGGGGGTTAAGATGTTTGTAACTATTATAACTTACAGCTAGTTACAATTACTACTATTTTAATGGCGGAGAGAGTGAGATTCGAACTCACGGTCCCTTGCGAGACAACGGTTTTCAAGACCGCCGCATTCGGCCACTCTGCCACCTCTCCAT
>CAYNTZ010000257.1:0-1898 GCA_964400365.1 uncultured Planctomycetales bacterium
ACTTTAGCGTTTACTTGATTGCGATGAGCCTTGGATTTGTAAACAACAAAAGCGAAAATAACAGTTTCATCCGACTTCAGTTTGCAAAGCTTCTTAAAAGGTATGCCCCACTCACTATCAAGCTTAGCCCCCACGCACTCGTAATAATCAAGAGCCCCGTACTTCATCCAAACTTTGCGACCAATCATGGCCATTTTTTTATAAGCCTTTAATTTATTCTTTTTTAAGGGAATGATGAAACCATCAACATATTTACTCATAATACTCCTTTTATAATGTGATAAAAAATCCCAAGCCCCTGTTACAGGACTTGGGATTATTTTTTAGGCTAGAAATAGAAATTAGTTCGACCTGTAAAAGCGGAAAACTACATCATCCCGCCCATGCCGCCCATGCCACCCATACCACCACCAGGCATTCCACCACCGCCGTGAGAGTGACTGTCTTCTGCGTCTTGTGGTTTATCAGCAATCATCGCTTCTGTTGTTAAGAGTAAAGAAGCCACGGAAGCTGCATTTGTAAGAGCAGTTTTTGTTACTTTAGCAGGATCAATCACACCTGATTTTACTAAATCTTCAAATGTTTCTGTCAATGCGTTAAAGCCAAAGCCATCTTTTCCTTCTTTAACTTTATTGAGGATAACTGCTGGTTCAAGACCTGCATTAATCACAATCTGGCGAAGAGGTTCTTCAACTGCACGGCGAATAATTTGTACGCCGAATTGTTGCTCAGGAGAAAGCTTCAATGTGTCTAAAACATCTTGGCAACGGAGTAAAGCTGTTCCACCACCAGGAACGATTCCTTCTGCCACCGCAGCACGAGTTGAATTTAATGCATCTTCTACTCTTGCTTTCTTCTCTTTCATTTCTGTTTCTGTTGCTGCACCTACTTTAATCACCGCAACACCACCGACTAATTTAGCCAAGCGTTCTTGAAGTTTTTCGCGGTCATAATCTGAAGTTGTGTCTTGGATTTGAGCACGCAATTGTTTTACGCGAGCTTCGATATCTTTCTTAGCACCTTTGCCATCAACTACAGTTGTATTTTCTTTATCAATTGTGATTGATTTAGCTTGGCCAAGTTGGTCAAGAGTCATGTTCTCAAGTTTGAAACCAAGATCTTCAGAAACAACAGTTCCGCCTGTTAGAATTGCAAGATCTTCCAACATTGCTTTTCTACGATCACCAAAGCCAGGAGCTTTTACAGCACAACATTTTAATGTTCCGCGTAATTTATTAACAACCAAAGTTGCTAATGCTTCTCCGTCGATATCTTCAGCAACAATTAAAAACTGTCTTCCTGTTTGAGCAATTTTTTCTAATACAGGTAAAATTTCTTTCATGTTAGAGATTTTTTTCTCATGAATAAGTAAATATGGATTATCTAATGCTGTAACCATTCTCTCTGCATCTGTCACAAAGTAAGGAGAAAGATAACCACGATCAAATTGCATACCTTCAACAACATCAAGTGTTGTTTCCATGCCTTTAGCTTCGTCCACAGTGATCACACCATCGCGACCCACTTTATCCATAGCATCAGCTAAAATATTACCAATTTCTTTATCGTTATTGGCAGAAATAGAACCCACTTGAGCAATTTCGTTTCTGCTCTGTGTTGGCTTTGCCATTTTTTCAATTTCTTTAACTAAAAGTCCTACCGCTTGATCAATACCACGTTTAAGTTCCATCGGATTGTGGCCTGCGGCAACAAGTTTAGAACCTTCACGATAAATAGCTTGAGCAAGAACAGTAGCCGTTGTTGTACCGTCTCCTGCATTGTCAGAAGTTTTTGAAGCAACTTCTTTCACCATTTGAGCTCCCATGTTTTCAAATTTATCTTCTAGTTCGATTTCCTTAGCAACAGTCACACCGTCTTTCGTGATGGTTGGGGAACCA
>CAYNTZ010000258.1:0-1884 GCA_964400365.1 uncultured Planctomycetales bacterium
TGCCCCACCCGATTTTCAAATTCACCATAAGCTGTTTTCAAAATATATAATAAGTAGTTAATGTAAGGCCACGGGTCATGCTTACCTTCATGCCAACCTTGGGAGCTTTGCTGCAATGTTTCATAATAACGCTCTTTATTTTGTTCAATCAACCGCTCAAGGCTTATAAATCGGCCAACTTCATATCCCAAGACATAACATTGAAGCAAAAGCAATAGCCGAGACACACGGCCATTACCATCCCTAAAAGGATGAATGCAAAGAAAATCAAGGTTAAAAGCCCCAAGAGCAATCAATGGATGAACCTTCCGCTCTTTTATCATGTCCTGCCAATATTGAACAAGCTCTACCGTAAAATCAAGAGTTTTGGAAGGGCTCACCGTCTTAAAACGTATGCGCTCACCGCCGCCTGGCAATTTTTCTATAATATCAACATCTTTCTCTTTATATTTCCCAGCGTCCCAGATTTGACCACGGCTCATTTCATGCAATCTTAAGATTGTCTTTTCTGAAATAGGAATATCCGTGCCTTCACGGTGAATCCAGTCTAGCGCGATACGATAAGAACGAATTTCTTCTTCATCCCTATCCTTAAGATGCGCTTTCCCAAGAACAACCGCCGCTATACGCTTTTCATCAACAACCACCCCCTCAATCCTATTGGACGAAACAGCACTTTCAATCAAGGCATGCTCTTTTAAAACTTTTAATTTCTGGGGAGATTGTTTGGTGAAAAGTTCTTGATGCCCCTTTGCTTCGCCTAAATCAGCCAGATACCATGAGGTAACCGTCGGAATATTCTCTATTTTATTTTCAAATTGCTTAAATGTTTTCATATAAAGCCCCGCTTTTAAATTCTAAATAATCCACCAATTGACACCATCGCTGACTACTGTGAAGCTTTGGTATTGGGTGGTGGTTGAAATACTCGCCTGGCCGTCCACCAACTCACCTGCCCCGCTATCAGCATTGATAATCATGGCACTGACATCGGCATCCACCTTCTTAATCTGGTACACGCGGCCCTTCACATTGGCAGCAACCGGCAGGTTAACCGTCACATCACCCGGGCCATCAGTCGTACAATCAACTAAAACCAGGTAGGTGTCTTCAGCGGCTGTATAAGGCGTATCACTCACATCAATGCTTGTCACCGCCACCCCTTGAGAACCAATCACCTGCAAGGACGACTGTGCCGTCCAGGTGCCGATGCCGACATTGCCCAACACCGCTAATTTAGTTTGAGGACTAAAGGTGCCAATACCTATATTACCCTCTACGATCAAGCCATTGGTTGGAGCTGTAGTATTTGTGTAAGTTTCAGAACCGATAGCTACCTCACCCACTATCCCTACGCGGTTAAAATCAGATGTCCAAGTACCAATTCCCACATTACCACCCTGCACTGCTAACAACGCTTGCGGGGCGGTGGTACCCACACCTAAATTACCTGTCTGTGAGAATTGGCCTGCAACCACTAAATTATCGGTAATCGCATTACCTAAATATACATCGCCATCGACTTCTAAATTACCTGTGACAAATAAATCATTATTACTGGAACCATTATTAAACGTCCCCAACCCGATGCGCACATCGCCGTTGACGTCGAGCTTAGCACCTGGAGCTGCGGAACCAATACCAATATTAGCTGACGAATCAATATAAAAAGCTGATGTACGCGCACTAGCATTAACCCCTGTTAAAAATGTCAATGTTTGGGCTGATAAATTCAACGTTGGACTGTTAGTCGCGTCTGACACCCTTGATGTGGTAAGCGTATAAGCATCAGTCGCGCCTGCGGATGATGTATGTGAAATAGAAAATAGATTTTGATTGCCAGAATTATTCTCACCAAAATGCACCGTATTATTCAAAGCATCA
>CAYNTZ010000259.1:0-1866 GCA_964400365.1 uncultured Planctomycetales bacterium
AAATCCAGCCACCGCAGTATAAATGGCTATTTGTAAATGATCAGATGCTCTCAAGGGAGATTTAAATACATTACTTAATTGCCATGGTGACCACATGGTGTGGTACATCATTGGGTGCATTAATGAAAACCGCTTTAATTTTAGTTCTTTTTTAGGGATGTCAATCTTAGGCAAACTGCTGCTCATTGCAGGACTTTTTAAATTATCAATTCTTACTACAACACGCATCGCTGGTGAATTCTTATCAAAATCAGGAGCTGTTGGTGTAAAACTTAATGCTGTTGTCATGGCGGCGTTGTCAAAACTTGTCCCTCCGGAGAAGTATTTTTTAGGAGAAGATGTTGCACCAGATCCAACATTGGTTGGATCTGGGTCCTTGATGTAGTTAAAAACACCTTTTTTGAAGGCTTGGAGGTATTGCTGATAGATATTCTCAATGTCCCCTTTGGCTGGATCTCCAATTAAGGGATTAGGGGATGACAAACCGCCCACTTTATTCTTATCCTTATAATATTGAGCTAGGATGCTGTCCTTAATTTTCTTTTTGTACCACGTGGCTAAGATTAATGAGTTATAGACTTGTCGCAATTGGGCAAAGTTTTGACCTTGATTTATTTCTTGTTGGAGTTGCGGGATGATGATGTCACGGACGATGGGGACTGTCGCTAATTCTGCTTTAAGTCCCGTTTTTGGCCAAGAATTAGGGGCTGTCCCCTTTTGAGTAGCTAGATAATCCTCTTCCAACATGACCTTTAGTTTTGATTCAACCACATAGGCTGTGCCAGCTGTAACGTTTTCGTAAACCACAGCTTTTTCTGGAACTATCCATACTTTATTAAAGGTATTAATAGGCATCTCGGTAGTGCCGTATTTCTTTTGAGCTTCTTCATAAACGCGTTTCCAAAATTCTTTACCCACCTCGTCTTCTGGATAAATGAGGCTCGCAGTGATTTGTTTGAGGATATAGTCCTGCGCTAAAAGGTCTCTGCCCATTTCCGTTTTACCAAAGGCAGCTGGGATAATACGGTCTTTTTCATAGGGTGAGAGATTAACCCAAAGATCGTTATCAGAAACAGTAATGCTGGCAAGGAAGTATTTAATGAGGCGTTGGGCTTCTTCTTTTAATGATGGATCCCCGACAGAAGATTTCGGGGATGACAAATCTCCCTGGTCTAAGACGAAATCAAAACGAAATGGGTTATTGGGGTCAACCTTAATTCCCCGTAAGATAGTCGGATTAAACGCTGGGCTTAAATGCACCATTGCCCCAGGTTTGGGCAAGATCAATTCTTGAGCTTGGGCAGGCATTGGCCCAAGCGTTGTTATAAAAAACATAAATAATAAAGTAATGGTAAAAAATGGGGTTCGCATAGTTATATAAAGTAAATCATATAAATATACAAAAACAAGGGCTGGAAGGCTGTTTTAGGAAAGCGTTACCCGAGATTAAATTTCGTATTCAGGGTCAAGAACGACAGCTTTAACGAGCAGATCAACGATTTTCTTAACCGCGACTTGAGATTCTTCGTTTTCAACTAGATTCAAGTCAATAGACTCAGGGTTGAAACGGTTCTCCCCTACGTTAACCACAAAGGTGCGGTTGGGGTAATTGAGTTTTTTAAGCATGCCCAATTCGTATTCGTCAATATCCGTGATGCTGGTTATCATAATTAAGCCGGCATCCGTCATCAAGTGAGCCAGCTCACCTAATTGGGTCAAGGCGTCATACTTGCCTAAGGTTTTATCCTTTGAATCGTGAGTAGCCAAGGCTAAACGGTTAGATACGCCTAAGAAATACACATTCTTTTCTAAATTAAATAAGGCTTCTTCCAAGGCTTTGGCGATACGCTGTTTGCCGGTGTCAAT
>CAYNTZ010000260.1:0-1866 GCA_964400365.1 uncultured Planctomycetales bacterium
AAGTATAGTGACCCCCATCGTCAAGACCATTTCTTAATTAAGTTAAGAGAGTCATTTTCCCCTGCCGCTGTTCAATAATGCAGCAACTTGCTGCTCCTTCCTGGTAAATTGCCGAATCTACCCCGGGTAGCTGACCAGAATTCTTTTCCTGCAAGTATACCTCCGCAGGTGTTTTATAGCCCAGGCTTTGATGTGGCCGCCTGTTGTTATAAAAATCAATATAGGCCGCAATATTTTTTCTTGCATCCGCCACATTTTCGTACGCTTTCAAATAAACATCTTCTCGTTTCAGTGATCGCCAAAAACGTTCAATAAAAATATTATCCAAACATCGACCAGCCCCATCCATGCTAATTTGAATATTTGATGCCGTCACCATTTGAACCCAAGCATCGCTTGTAAATTGGCAGCCTTGATCACTATTTAAAATTTCAGGTACTCCAATTTTTAATGCCTTCTCTAGCGCCGATAAACAATTTTCTGTTTCAAGGTACGTCGAGATATTCCAGCCAACAATATAACGGCTATGAACATCAATCAGCCCAACCAAATAAACAAAACCAGATCGCATCGGAATATACGTTATATCCGTCATCCAAACTTGATTAGGCTTTACAACCTCATAGTCCCTTAATAAATACTTATAAACACGATGTTCCTTATTGGGAGTGCTCGTTTTTGGCTTTGGATAAATCGCAGCTAAATTCATGGATTTCATCAAGCGGGCCACACGCTTTCGGTTAATTCTGTAACCCGCTCGTACCAACATTTCTTTAATGCGTCGATAACCGAAATAAGGATGCTTGATCCAAATTTCATGAATCTCATTCATTAACACAACATCGTCAACCTGTTCTTGGGGTTCGTAATAGAGCCCTGAACGATTAAGTTCCAGCAATACACATTGTTGTCGCACACTGAGTGTCGGATGCTCTTTATCAATCTGAGCCTTTTTTTCGAGGAGGCTTAATCCCCCAACACTTTTTTTAAGAAATCGCGCTCCACGCAGAGCTGTCCAATTTTCTCATGCAAGATGGCGATTCTAGGATCCGTTTCTTTCGTAATTATGCTTTTCTTGGAGCCATCAAAGGCTGATGCAGCATGGTCAAGTAACTGCTTCCTCCATTGATAAATTTGAGCCTCATGAACTTCAAATTCCCTCACCAACTCGGCTGTTGTCCGGTCACCCTTTATCGCTGCCAAAGCCACTTTTGCCTTAAAATCAGCGCTGTGTTTCCTTCGTCTGTCTGCCATATGTCATTCCCCTTTCTTACGGGCAGGGAGATCATAACATTCTAGCTTAACAACTGGTCTAAATTTCGGGGGTCATTATAGTCAGAGTTAATTAGCTGGATTAATAACAGCAATGATTTAAATCCTGTTTTGTTGTCAGGTCTCGCACAATTTCAATTTGTTCATATTCACCCATTTTTAGACGGAAATGGTCGTAGCGCTAGGTTGCTATCAACGCTTTGCTTATATAAATCAGGTTATGATTTTAAGCGACTATTTACGATTAGTGAGTATTATGATCGTGATAGAAGTGAATATTACAAAGCAATTCAGTCAGTACGCGATAACAATATGGATATGACAAATTGGCTGGAATATTTTACAGTTGGTCTTGCAACGCAAATGCAAGAAGTCAAAATAAAATGTGAGATAGCAATTAAACAAGATTTAATAATATCTATTGCTAAGGATAAGAATGGCTTAAAGGATCGTCATTTATCCGTTTTGAGTTACTTGTTTAAAAAGCAAAGGGCGACGATTGCAGAGTGTGAAACCGCATTATCAATTAATCGACGAACCTTGCAGCGTGATTTGAAGTTATTAATAGAAGAAGGTTTGGTTTGCGAGGTGGCC
>CAYNTZ010000261.1:0-1855 GCA_964400365.1 uncultured Planctomycetales bacterium
ATTCTGGAAGACGGTATCACCTATCGGGTCGATGTGGAGGCCGGGCAGAAGACGGGCTTCTATCTGGATCAGCGGCGTAATCGCCGCCGTATTGGCGAATTGGCACTGGGGGGCGAACTGCTTAACTGCTTCTGCTACACCGGAGGCTTCTCATTGGCGGCCCTGCGGGGCGGTGCCAAGTCGGTACTGTCCATCGATAGCTCGGAAGAGGCGATTGCCGCTGCCAAGCTCAATATGCAGCTGAATGGGCTGGATGATGGGCGGGCAGATTGGCTGGAGGCTGATGTATTCCAGCATCTGCGCAAGCTGCGTGATAGGGGGCGGCAATTTGACGGCATCATTCTTGATCCACCCAAATTTGCGCCTACCGTTATATTATTCCGTACCTGCACCAGCTTTTTGGCCGCAAGATAAAACAAGATTTTATTAAATTAGTCGAGAATGTAAACATCACCTCTGACCTAACGCATTTCTTGCCTGTTAAAGATGGCAAGTTGGTGGCGATTGGTGGGTCTGGTGATTTTGCCGCCTTAGCCCAGGCAGATGGATTTATTGAATATGACTCAGCAAAAAACGAAAATTTACGGCCTTATTTTAGCTGGCGGGTTTAGCCGTCGTATGGGCCAGGACAAGGCCCTATTAGATTTTCACGGGATGCCCCAGATCGAATATGTGCACGAACTCTTAAGCAAATATTGCTCCAAGGTTTATCTCTCCAAACGTCCTAATCAAAAACCGTATAAGCGTATGATTTCGATCGACGATGATGCGCAATTTGCTGATATCGGCCCTTTGGGAGGCATCTTATCGGCAATGAAGAAATATCCTAATGAAGCTTGGTTGGTGGTGGCTTGCGATTTGCCCTTTATTGACCATAGGGCATTAAAAGCGTTAATGGCTGCTCGTGATGAGCAGCGATTAGCTACGGCCTTTATGAGTAGCGCTGATGCCTTGCCGGAACCTTTATGTGCTATTTGGGAAGGTAAAAGTTATGCAGCTATCCTGCAATTATTAAATGAAGGGATTAAATGTCCCCGCAAAATACTCATCAATAGCAATGCCCATTTGATTGCCCAAGCCAATCCGCACTGGCTGGACAATGTCAATACAACTGCAGAATATAAACAAACGAAAGAAATATTAGGTAGCATTTGCTTGAAATAATAAACTTTGATATAGTCACTTCAATATGTTTATCATTGGTTTAAATCACAAGACAGCCCCCATTGAAATTCGTGAGAAGTTTTATCTTAATCCACTGCAGCAGGATCTCTTGCTTAGTGAATTAAAGAATAATCCTTCGATCAGTGAAGCCTTTGTCTTATCGACGTGTAACCGCATTGAAGTTTATGTCAAGCGCATTGATGTGTCGGTGGGTGGGGATTTTATTATTGCCATGATAGCTAAGATCAAGAAGATTGATATTAATTTTGATCCTGCTCCTTATATTTATTCTTATCAGGAGGGTGCGGCCTTAGAGCATTTGTTGCGGGTCGCTTCAGGCATTGATTCCTTGGTCTTGGGTGAAAAACAAATTTTAGGCCAGGTTAAGCATGCGGTGGCACGGGCGCGTGAAGCCGGTACCTTATCTCGGTATTTTAATATATTAACTAATATCGCCATCCGTACGGGGAAAAAAGCCCAGCATGAAACAGCTATCAGTCATGGCGGCTCTTCCATTAGTTGGGCGGCCATTGAAATGGCGGAAAAAGAATTAACTAGTTTAAAGGGCAAGGCTATTTTAGTCATCGGTGCCGGTAAGATGGGGGAGATTGCGCTCAACCATCTTTATAATAGGGAAGTAGGCAAGATTTATTTGATGAATCGCACCGGTGAAAAAGCGGAAAGTTTGGCC
>CAYNTZ010000262.1:0-1848 GCA_964400365.1 uncultured Planctomycetales bacterium
CGCATGGCAGCAGCAATAATCAAATTCAATCCCCTGGCCAATGCGGTTGGGGCCGCCGCCCAAAATCATGATTTTCTTTTTATTAGATTTACGCTTAGCCGCGTTAAGCAAGGACTCATCTTCTGTCTCATAGGTGGAATAATAATACGGCGTATAGGCTTCAAACTCTGCCGCACAGGTATCCACCACTTTAAACGTCGCGACGATGCCTAAATCTTGACGCATCGCCCGCACGTCTTTCTCGCTCTTATCTAAAATTTCGGCTAATTGCGCGTCGGAGAAACCATTTTCCTTGGCCTGACGCAATAATTGCGGGCTTAACGAACCCGACGAAGCCACCACCCCTTTGTAATGATCTTCCAATTCCAAAATTTGCGCGATCTGGTCGATAAACCATGGGTCAATGCGTGAAAGCTTAACAACCTCATCAATGGAATAGCCTTTTTGTAAGGCATACTTCAAATAAAAAATACGCGAAGCATTAGGCTCAACCAAACGATGCTTGAGCTTCTCTTCGTCAATGTAGCGGAAATCTTGCTTATTATCCAAGCCGATGTGATCAATCTCTAAACCGCGTAAACCTTTTTGCAAGGCTTCCTTGAAATTGCGGCCAATGGCCATGGTTTCACCGACGGATTTCATTTGAATGCCTAGGATATCCTTGGCTTCCGGGAACTTCTCGAAGGTGAACCTAGGGATCTTGACCACCACATAATCAATGGTTGGTTCAAAGCACGCTGGAGTCACGCGCGTGATGTCATTTTGAATTTCATCTAAGGAATAGCCGATTGCTAATTTAGCGGCAATCTTGGCAATGGGGAAACCCGTGGCTTTGGAGGCCAGCGCCGAAGAACGTGAGACGCGCGGGTTCATTTCAATCACCACCATACGCCCATTCTTAGGGTTAATGGCAAATTGAATGTTGCTCCCGCCGGTCTCAACACCAATTTCACGGATCAAGCGGATGGCACAATCACGCATGTGCTGGTATTCGTTGTCACTTAAAGTCTGTATCGGAGCAACAGTAATGCTGTCTCCTGTGTGCACACCCATGGGATCCAAATTCTCAATGGAGCAGACAATCACCACATTATCCGACCCGTCCCTCATCAGTTCTAACTCAAATTCCTTCCAGCCTTCAATGGATTCTTCAATCAAAATCTCATGCGTCATCGAGCTTTCAACACCTAAGGCCGCAATGCGTTCTAAATCAGCCATGTCGCGTGCAATACCGCCACCCGTACCACCTAAGGTAAAGGAGGCGCGAATAATGCAAGGGAAACCTATCTCTTCACCAGCCCGACGGGCTTCTTCCAAATTATACGCTAATAAGCTCTTGGGCACATCCAAGCCCACCTTCAAGGCCGCTTGCTTAAAAGCTGAGCGGTCTTCCGCCTTTTTAATCACATCATGGCGGGCACCTAACATCTCGACGTTATATTTAGCTAAGATGCCCTTTTCATAAAGTTTCATGGCTAAGTTCAAGCCTGTCTGTCCACCTAGGGTAGGCAAAATAGCGTCGGGGCGCTCTTTAATAATGATATACTCTAAGAATTCAGGAGTTAATGGTTCAATGTAGGTTGCATCCGCTAAGCCTGGATCAGTCATGATAGTGGCCGGATTGGAATTAACCAAGACCACTTCATAACCTTCTTCTTTAAGCGCTTTGCACGCTTGAGAACCAGAATAGTCGAATTCACAGCCCTGACCGATGACGATGGGGCCAGCGCCGATAATCATGATTTTACGTATGTCCCTGCGTTTAGGCATTCTTGTGCGCCTCGATCATATCAATAAACTGCTTAAATAAATATTGGGAATCATGCGGGCCTGGGGCAGATTCCGGGT
>CAYNTZ010000263.1:0-1848 GCA_964400365.1 uncultured Planctomycetales bacterium
CTGTTAAAACCAAGGACTTCAAAGCAGCCGCCAACAATTTAAAGCTCGCCGTGCAGGAAACCCCTGCCTTTAGCCGTGGAGAATATATTGCCAACATGGGTTTGGTCGCTGAATTCCAACAAGAAGCCAATCGTTTGACTAAGGAAAACCCTTTAAGCACGGTGGTGGCCACTTCCCAAGGGGCAGCCATCCTGCACTTAGACTCATCTGAAATTCCTAGCGATGAACAATTTAAAATCGAGGAAGAGAACTTCAAACAACAACTCAGCGCTGAACGCCGCAATCAGCAAATGGTTAGTTTCATGACCAAATTGCATGCTGAGGCCAAGGTTGTTAGCAAAATTAAACGTAAGTAATAAATAAAAAGAACAACTTATTTTAAGATTCTAAAATAAGTTGTTCTTTTCTATTTCTGATTAAAAATAGATAAATAATCCGAAGTAATGGCGTGGTCGATATCTAAGATATTCCCCTGCGCATTAATAAATACTACCGTGGGAACTCCTTCTAGACCATAGGGTTCCTGTAAGGCATTTTCCTCATCGATAAAACTGGTTAAACCAATGCGCTGATGCTCTAAATACGCAGCGGCCTCTTCCCTGGCTTCACCGACACTGACTAAAATCAACTTAATTCCTTCTTGTTCTAAAGTACCAAGATGCTGACGGATACTTTCTAATTCTTCCCGGCAATGCGGGCACCAGGTGGCCCAGAAAACTAGAATAGCCTTATTGCCTTGACGGGCAGCCATCACCGATGACGTTGTTCCATCGGGGTTAGGCAAACTGCTATCCGGGGCTGGCTGACCTATTAAGGTCTCATTAGCCATGGTCGAGGGAGCCTGGCTCATGGCAAAGGCCGTGATTGATCCTAAACAGCAAACACCCATTAAAGCAACACGCAACAAACGCATAAATTCTCCTAAACTGAATCTTCAATCCACTTTAAATAATCAGCACTTCCCATGGTGATGGGCAAGGCAATGATTTCCGGTACCTGATAGCTGTGTAATGATTTAACCTTAGCTTCCACCTTTTTAAACAGCAAAGCCTTGGTCTTTAAGACCACTAGCACTTCTTTAGACTGATCAATCTTCCCCTGCCAACTAAAAATAGAATGCACACCTGGAATGATGTTGGCACAGGCAATTAATTTATCTACTAGCAGGCCATTGGCTATCTTGGCTGCTTGCTTCTTATCCTTAGCGGTCACAAGAATAATAATGAAAGTTGTTTTCATAAAAGCATCATTAAGGATATCATCCGCCCAGCTTGGATCCCATCCCGACGGAAGGAGAAATAATTCTTATCACAACAGGTGCAAATACCGCAATCCGCAATATTTTCTGCTAATACACCGGCCTCAATCAATTGCCGGTGATTAGCTGCCGCTACATCCACATACAAATGCCCGTTGCGCTCCGTGATATCTTGTGGAAAATATTCTTCAAACTCAGCACCCACCTGATAACAGCAAGGCCTAATGCACGGGCCAATAGCAACTTTTAAATCATAGCATTGGCTGTTAAATTTGTCCTGCAAAGTCTTAATAGTTTTAGCTGCTATTTGCTTAACCGTTCCCTTCCATCCAGCGTGTACCAAACCAATGGCTTGTTGTACAGGGTCATAAATAAAAACTGGCACGCAATCAGCGGTGCGGATGGCAATGGGCAGGTTACGTTGATTGGTAACATAGGCATCTGCGTCAGGACAGGAATTAATAGGTACGTGTCCCCCAATGACAATGACGTCATCACCATGAATTTGCTGGCGCCAAAAAACCTTGGGGATATCGAGGCTGGTTTCTTTATTTAAATACTGTTGTTGGGCTTGGGTTAATGGCTTATTA
>CAYNTZ010000264.1:0-1806 GCA_964400365.1 uncultured Planctomycetales bacterium
ATTGCTGTTGTGTTTAAACGGAAAGCGATAATCTTCACGATTATAAACAATTAATTGACCAGTTAATTGTGTTAAAACATCCAAACCGCCAGCATTAATAAAGCTCGAATCAACCGCTAACACCCTGCGTCCCGACGCATTAAAGCCATTCGCTATCGCCTCGTTGCGCGCATGGAGTAAAGGCACAAGATCGCCTTCCGTAATATCCGCACCTGCATAAATCTTTTGTCTTAATGCTGTAAATTCATCCGGCAATTCCTTTAATGCCGTATTACGCAAGTTTTCTAATGCAGCTGCTTTACTGTAGGCGGGCATTGGCACTGCCTTATTCATGAAGCGCCACCATTGTGCATACTCTTCCACTAAGCGTGCTTGATCCAGTGGACCTGCTTGTATAATCGACATTAAATTAATCGTCCAATACGCCCGACTAACAGCCGTATCATAAATTATCTCCCCATTATTTCTATGGCCTGGGATTCCGGTTGCAAGGTAAACATCACCCGACTGATTACCAATGACAGCGGAGGCTTCATTTAAACCAACAACCATGACTTTCTTAGGAGATGCGAGAATCAACTTACCGTCGTTAGCCTTTACAACAGCTGGAAGCTGTTGCTGCCAAACAGACACAACAGCTGTCGGCGGGGCTTGCGCTTGGGCTTGGTTTGAAAACAACAAGGCAAGGCTCATGATTGTCATCATTCGGGCGATAAAGCTCTTGGCACGCAACCTCTTAATTAATTCATTAATCCCCCAATATTCTGCTTCAAACTTATTTTCAAGAATATGATAAATCACAAAGACGGCCAACCCAAAAATAGCTATACCCAAAATAATTAACGTGCCACTTATTCCCCCCACCGCTTCTGTGGTAACGCTTGGAACGGCATTGCTTATTACCGACGCTGCGCTAGCACTTAATGGAACCGCCGTTGAGTACTGCTGCAACCACTGTGCATAACTAGAAGCTTCATTGGTGGTGATCGATGCTATTTCAGCTGCGGCTGGTGCAGCTTGTAGTGATAGAAACAACGCAAGGATAGGAAACACCGCATAACAAGTTGATTCTAGCCTACTTGCTGCATATCTAGCACGAAATACTGAGTATATTTTATTTGCAAAAAACCGGGACACATTGACTTTTCTCTTGCTCGAAGCTCCTGCTTGAGAGCGACGATCCCTGCGATGCGGCCTTGCGGGTGGTGGGGTGGCTGGTCTAAAGAGATCTATGGGCTGGCTTTCCTTTTGATGATACCAAATACGCCCTAGGAACTGGATGACAACACGCACGTCTTGGCCTCTGTTAACGGCGGCTTCAACATGGGCTTTAATATAATGGTAGTTATACGCTTCAATCACAATCACTACCGGACGATCTTGCCTGCGGGCTGCTTCTAAGGCATGCGCCGTGTGATGCGCTAAAAAGGCACCGCGCATATCCATCAGCGACCAGCTTTTCGCATCAACAATGGAATCATTGGTGTCAAAAACATTATGCGCACTTAGCGCGGCTTGATAGCTTTGAATAATGGCTGGCGCTTGCGAATATAATTTTGCAATCAACCCTTGATGATGCTGGCCCATCTGCCACAATACCCCAACCCAGCGACGTAACTTGGCGCGTTCTATTTTTAAATCTGCGTTTGGATTTGTTAAATACCCTCTCTCTTCAAGACGCTTAATAAAGCGCTCTCTGGAATTAAACCAACCACCACGGGCGTCCTGAATTGCCGCCCTTAAGCTTTCAAGATCATTGCTATTCTTTATTAATGCGCTCCAGGTAAGACTATCAAGGATCTTTGC
>CAYNTZ010000265.1:0-1797 GCA_964400365.1 uncultured Planctomycetales bacterium
AGCAGCTGGAGGATGTTCATGTGCTTGATGAAGGCGATTCCTTTGTGGTAGATGAGCACGCGGATGTGTTGGGGATTAAAGGCAAGGATGGTTTATTCCAGGTGTTTCGCATGGTTAATGGCAAGGCAGAGATTATGGGCAACGATAAAAAGGTCAGTGCTTTTGCGGTTGACCCATCGGGAAGCATTGTGATGATGAATACAGATCAGGGGCTATATGTAGAGTGGATTAAGTTAACAGGATATTCATTTCCCGGTCAGTACAGCAAGAATACTTATGTTGGTCAAGATAAAGATAATGTGTTTGTTGGGGATGCCCTGACTAAGACGGTTGTTGTTATTAATAAGGAAACGGGTGAAACAGATTTTCGTGGTTTAAGCCCACAAAATCTTCCTCAAGGATTATGGATGGGTTTTAGAGAGGACGGTTTAAACAGTTTCCGTTTAAATCCTAGCGGAGAATTTAAGTTTTCTGGGAATGGGTATATTTCTGAGAATGAGTACTGGAATATTGCGGGGGATGCGGCAGATATCTTAATGCGTATGAGTAGGAGTGGGCAAACAGATCTGCCTGCGGCTGTGGAGATTTCTAGGCCAGGGGAAATTAGGGTGCGCGTTACTGTTTCTGATGAATTCAGGCGTTCTGGCCGTTTTGGGCACTTGAAGAATTTTAATTACGGGGTTTTGCCCAACGGCAAGATTGAATTTATCAAGACCTTTAATGATGGGGCAAGCGGCTGGGTTGGGGGTTCACAGGAAATGTTCTTATCAGCTAATGCACAATTTATTATGGGTCGTCGCACAAATTATGCATTTTGGTTAAAAAGTGATAAAAATTTCTGGGGAGCTCTCGATATACCTGAAGATTTTCAAATCACCGCGGCCAATGGAAACATATTCGTCTTATTTAATCCTAAAACCCAAGAAACCCTTTATTTTGATCCACAAGCGTATGTGCTTAGCCGAGAGCAAAAGAAAGAAACAGTTTCCCAAGAAGCTCAAGACCAGCAAAAGCGTAAAGCAGAGTTTTGGCAGAAATTATTGACGGGCCGGGATGCTTGGATTGAGAAGGCGCGGCAAGCCTATTTGCCTTTGTGGGAATTAGTTCCTGCCCCGATGCGCTTTAGATTGCAAGAGGGTTTTGTGCGGGACATTAATCGTTTGTTAATGCAGCAAGAAGACGCCTTGGTGCAGGCCTTTGGGGAGGCAGTGCTTGATAAACAGGTAGGAGAGTTTATTGCCCCTGACCGCACACCCATCAATAAGGTTAGCCAGCGTTTAACGCGCATGCGGTCCTTGCTTTCTGATGACATTTTAAATGAATGGACCAGGGGCTTTGAAGAAGAGAAAAAGGCTGGGCTTTATGCGGATTTGATGGCGCGGATTTTTCAATTAGCACTTAATGATAAATTGGATATTCCCGACGATGAAATAACGCTGGATTTATTGGAAGCTCTGTTTTGGGGATGGGAAGTCAACGCCCAGCAAGATATTAATAACATTGATGCCCTTAATGTCTTTTTGGATCTTGCCAAGCAAAAGAATCTGCCTCAACAAAAACCAAGGGCCTTGCGTGTGATGATGCGTTTCTTAAGTGAGGCTGCACATCGTAAGGAGGGGGCACAGGGGATTGTGATGCAACAGCTGGCAAGATTGATGGCTGTTTCAGCTAAAGGTGAGGGTTATTTTTCGATGTGGGTGGATGCCTTTGATCCCAAGGAGAGTTCTACCAAGGAGGATGAAATATTAAGGGGCGTTAATAGCGGAAATCTTTCCCCTTCGCTAGGACGGGCCCGGG
>CAYNTZ010000266.1:0-1786 GCA_964400365.1 uncultured Planctomycetales bacterium
TGAATTACTGTTAAAAGCGGGCGAGAAGGTTGAGACATTGATGACGAAGGATGAAACAGTGGCATTTGGCATAAATACACGGGTGCATTTAGCGCAGGCTCAAAGCGTCATTCGTGAACGTATTTTAAAGATGCATATGGATAATGGGGTGACGATTGTAGATCCCCTGACGACCTATATTGATAATGATGTGAAGATTGGTTCGGACACGGTGATCTACCCTTGCACCTTTATTCATGAAGGCGCCAGGATCGGTTCCAAATGCAGTATCGGGCCTTTCGCGCGTATCCGCCCGGGCAGCAAGATTAGCGATGGTGTTCAAATTGGTAATTTTACGGAAGTCTCACGCAGCTCGGTTGGCAAAGATTCAATGATGAAGCATTTTTCGTTTTTAGGCGATGCGAAGGTTGGAGCGAAGGTTAATATTGGAGCAGGGACAATTACCGCGAACTATGACGGTAAGCATAAAAATGCAACAACAATTTCAGATGGTGCGTTTATCGGTTCTGATTCAGTGTTGGTGGCGCCGGTTAAGATTGGTAAAAGGGCAGTGATTGGTGCGGGGTCTCTGGTGACCCGTGGAAAAAATATTCCAGCTGGCAGCACGGCGTATGGTGTTCCAGCAAAAGTAGTTAAACGATAAGGTTCTTATGCGTGGCAAATTAGCGGTTTTAGGTGGTAATGCGAATCCAGCGTTAACGACGCAGATCTGCGATATCTTAAAGATTAAGCAGACAGAAGTTTTTGTAGGCCGTTTTTCCGAAGGTGAAATCCGCGTCCATATCCGTGAGAATATTCGCGGTAAGGATGTGTTTATTGTTCAGCCGACCTGTTCGCCGGTCAACGATAATATCATGGAATTATTGATTATTATCGACGCGGTGCGTCGTGCCTCAGCGGACCGTATCACGGTGGTTTTACCTTATTATGGGTATGCCCGCCAAGACCGCAAGGATCAGCCGCGCGTGCCGATTACGGCCAAGCTTGTTGCTAACTTGGTGGTAGCGGCAGGGGCGAATCGTGTCTTGACCATGGATTTGCATGCCAATCAGATCCAGGGTTTCTTTGATATACCGGTCGATCATTTATACGCGATTAACTTATTGGCTGAGTACTTTAGGGAGAAGCAATTGAAGGATGTTGTCGTTGTTTCTCCAGACGTGGGTGGTATCAAGATGGCCCGCGCCTATGCCAAGCGTTTGAATGCGCCGTTGGCCATCGTTGACAAGCGCCGCATGTCACCGGAAAAGACAGAAGTGATGTCGTTGTTGGGTGATGTGAAGGACAAGAACGTGGTCATGGTCGATGATATCATTGCCACGGCCTCATCCTTGGTGGAAGCCGTTGCGGCCTTAAAGCAATTTGGGGCTAAGGGGATTTATGCAGCAGCCAGCCACGGGGTTTTATCAGGGCCGGCCAAGGAACGCATCGCGGCTTGTAAAGAATTGTTGGAAGTTGTCATCACCAATAGTATCCCGTTGAATGAAGACAATGCCAACGGGAAAATCAAACAATTGTCTATAGCGCCTTTGTTGGCTGAAGCCATTGCGCGGACACATAACGAAGAATCGATCAGCAGTTTGTTTGAAGAGATTCGTAACTAATCAACAAAAAGGGTAGGTAATCACATGGAACAAATTAATTTAGACGTTCAATTAAGAAAAGATAAAGGTTCTGCTGGTGCTCAACGTGTGCGTCGGGTGAATATGATCCCAGCGGTTGTGTACGGGGCTGGAGCAAAACCCACCATCGTCTCTGCTGACCGCAAGACCTATGACCGCATCCA
>CAYNTZ010000267.1:0-1777 GCA_964400365.1 uncultured Planctomycetales bacterium
TCCTAAAAAGCGGGGTCAAATTAGGGCCTATTACCTTGGCCTATGAAACTTATGGCAAATTAAATGCTGATAAGAGCAACGCCATTTTGGTTTTTCATGCGTTGACCGGCGATGCCAATGCTGCAGGCCTGCATAAGGATGCTAAGAATCCCGGCTGGTGGGATCCGATGATTGGTCCAGGCAAGGCCTTTGATACGAATAAATATTTTATCATCTGTAGTAATGTGATCGGCGGATGCAAGGGCTCAACCGGCCCATCGTCGGTTAATCCAGCCACAGGTAAACCCTATGGCATGAGCTTTCCAGTTATCACCATTGAAGACATGGTGGAGGCGCAAAAGCATTTGATTGATTACTTGGGGATTAAGAAATTATTATGCGCCACCGGTGGTTCCATGGGTGGTTTGATGGCACTTGAATGGTCGGTGCGTTTCCCAGAGACCTTGCAGTCAGCGATTTTAATTGCGGCTAATTACAAGCACACCGCCCAGCAGATTGCCTTACATGAAGTGGCGCGTCAAGCCATTATGTCTGACCCCAACTGGAATAAGGGTGATTATTACGGCAAGGAATTGCCAGCTCAAGGTATGGCGGTGTCACGAATGATTGGGCATATCACCTACATGAGTGAGCGCTCCATGGAGGAGAAATTTGGCCGTAAATTGCAGGGCAAGGAAAAGGTCGGTTATGATTTCTCCCACGACTTTGAAGTGGAGAGTTATTTAAAATACCGGGGTGCCAGCTTTGTGTCCCGCTTTGATGCTAATAGCTATTTATATTTGTCTAAGGCCTTGGATTATTTTGACCTTTCTGACGACGGAGGATTAGCAGCTGCGTTTAAAGGGGTGAAGGCGAAGGTCTTGATTGTCACCTTTACCTCAGACTGGCTTTATCCATCCTACCAGAGTAAAGAGATGGTTAAAGCCATGAAGGCTAATGACATTGATGTCTCCTTTATCGAAATTAATACTAGCTACGGCCATGATTCATTCTTGGTGGAAGTAGACGGTCAATCAAAACTGGTCTCGCACTTTTTAGCGAATATCAAATAATGGAAAACATCCGTACCGACCATAAGTATATTTTAGAAATGATTAAGCCTAATGCCAATGTCCTAGACCTTGGCTGTGGGGATGGTGAGCTTTTATCTTTATTGATCAAGCACAAGAATTGCCGTGCCACTGGCATTGAGATCGATGAGAAGGCGATCTACAAATGCGTTGAGCGTGGTGTCACTGTGTCTCATGGGGATATTGATACAGGCTTGTCTGATTATTCCGATAAGCGTTTTGATTATGTGATCTTAAACGAAAGCTTGCAGGAAATCCTAAACCCTGAGCAGGTGATTGCCGAAGCCTTGCGGGTGGGGCGCAAGGTTATCGTTGGGATTCCAAATTTTTGCTCTTTGTTTGCGCGTTTGCAGATTTTATTTTTAGGGCGAGTGCCGGTCACCAAGGGTTTGCCGTACAAGTGGTACAATACGCCAAACATTCGTTTCTTAAGCCTCAAAGATTTTCGTGACTTCTGCAACGATCGCAATATCCTAGTCGAACAAGAAATCTCCATCAGCCAATTCGGCGAAATCCCCATCGCCCGCAATCTCTTGGCCTACACGGCTATCTTTCAAATTTCAAAATAAATAGTATTGATCGGTGAGATAAGCTGTCATTGGCAAACATTGTTCAGCCCAGAGATGCCCGTACAGTCTTCTCTAATATCAGTAGTAAACATTGAAGACTGTAATGGGACATCAAAGGGCATTCACAATATTTGCCAA
>CAYNTZ010000268.1:0-1761 GCA_964400365.1 uncultured Planctomycetales bacterium
AAACTTGGCGTAGCTGGACAAAATTCTTGCCTTCGTTGACTTCTTTAGTCAATTCGGAAATTACGATTTCACGAACAATTTTAGAACCGATAGCATCCTTATCTTGAATTCCCGCTTGCGCAGGAATAGCAACGGTAGAATTCTTCTCAAGCGCTAAATAATCTTCTTCTAACATAACCTTAAGCTTGGATTCCACCACATAGGCGGTACCGACTTTGGTGTTTTCATAGACAACGGCTTTATCTGGAACAATCCACACCTTGTTAAAGGTATTAACTGGTACTTGGGTGGTGCCATATTTCTTTTGAGCTTCCTCGTATATTCGCTTCCAGAATTTCTTACCTATCTCATCCTCTGGGTAAATTAAACTCGCAGTGATTTGTTTTAGCATATAATCTTGGGCTAAAAGGTCGCGACCCATTTCAGTTTGACCAAAGGACTCTGGCACAATACGGTCTTTTTCATAAGGACTAAGATTAACCCAGAGGTCTTTTTCAGGAGTGGTTAGACTGGCTAGAAAATATTTAATCAATCGGGTTGATTCATCCTTAACAGCTTGATCTGTTAAATCTGAATCCCCTTTGTCTAAAATAAAATCAAAACGAAATGGATCATCAAGATGCATCTTTATGCCTTTAAGCACTGGTGGATTAAAGGCTGGGCTTAGATGCACCATCTCACCTGGCTTAGGCAAAATAAATTCTTGGGCTTGAGCCAAAGGCATATTAAAGCCGGTCATGATAAATGTGACCAAAACTAATAGGCTAATGGCCCTTTGCCAATATGTGAATTTTATAGGTCTATTCATTGTATTAGCCAAAGTCTAACATATATATTTATATACTGCCAATTTGGCTCATCCTTCCACCTTTCCAATACCTGCCCATATAAACCTAATACTCCTGAGCACCTTCCCATCCTACCTATCCAATAACATCATTTCCCGTCACCATCACCTATACGCCACCCTCTCCCATTCTCAAGAGGTAGTTCAAGACCCCAATCTCTCGCTTAACCTATGGTTGAGAGGGTGGGGTCTTGAACGGTTATGGGCCGCTTCTGCCCAAAAACCACTTGCGAACGGGAGAGTTAAGGAAGGTGCTTTTAATGGTTTTACTAGACGCGTGTAGTACCCGTGTAGTAAATCATGTAGTGCTTCGTGTAGTTCGTGTAGTAAAAAAGAAGCCCGCTAGACTTCCCCAGCGGGCTTCTTTTAGTCAAAAAAATTATTAAACGAGCTGAATTTCTAACTTCTTGCCTAAAGCATTAGCAGCTTTTTCTAGCGTTAGAAGCGTAACCGATACATTATTTGGATCCAACAATCTGTCTAACTGGGTACGGCTTTTCATGTGCATCTGCTCTGTCATTACCTTCTTTGTCAGATGCTTTTGCTTCATGATCTTTTGAATCTGAAACGCAACAACCCGCTTTATAGCCCCGGCCTGCGCTTCTTCTAAAATACCCTCTTCTTTTAGAAAATCATCAAAATTACTGCCAATATGTTTGTTTTTCATTTTAATAACCCTCCCTTAAGCTTCGCATGCGTTTTTTAGCTAAATCCAAATCCTCTTTTGGTATCCGCTGACTTTTTTTGATAAAGCCATGCACTAAAACAATATCATCTTGAAAAACGGTAAATATGACCCTTGCAATTCCCCTTTCAGTTTGATAAAACACAACGAGTACTGGTTGGGCTCTGTACATACATCTCCCCTTTATGAAGAGCACCTTAATTGGTACATATTTTCAAGCTTTTAATTA
>CAYNTZ010000269.1:0-1734 GCA_964400365.1 uncultured Planctomycetales bacterium
AACAATGGCTTGTTCGATGGCGTTTCTTAATTTTGGAGTTATGTCTACTCCTTGCAATTTTATTGTGTTTTCAATCCAGTTAGCCGCCCAAATCTGTTCGTTTTTATCTTCAAGTTGATTTAATGGACAAAAGGACGTTACGTCATCATCGCCTAAGATGTTATAAAACTTTCCCCCTACGGCTTTTGTTAGCGCGTATTGACTGTATCCTTTATCAAAATTAAAAATCTGAGCATTTTTATACCTTAAAGCTGAATTAGCTATATGTGATAATAAAATAGACTTGCCCGAGCCGGTTGGCCCAAAAATTAAGGCATGCCCCACATCTCCCACATGTAAATGAAACCTAAATGGCGTAGACCCTTCAGTTGCCGCATAAAACAAGGCCTTAGACCCCTTGGGGTAATATTGACAGGGGTTATCCTCTAAACCAGTCCAAATGTCTGTCAGGGGCACCATATTGGCCAGATTTTGGGTACTTACAAGGGGCTTGCGAACATTCTTGATGCTTTCACCTGGCAAAGAGCCTAAATAGGCTTCTATGCTATTCATTTCTTCAATTATTGAAGAAATGCCAATGTTTTGTAATGCCTTTCTAATTAATTCAATTTTTTGTCTACAAAGCTGTTTGTCTTTTTCATAAACCAAAACCACTGCGGTGTAATAACCAAAATTAATATGATTTAACTCTAATTCCTGTTGAGCAGATTTGATTTCATCAATCTGCGTTAAAACCGCCCTATTGGCACTATCTGGCTTATTGCGCGGATCACTACCAAAAGCCCCCATGACCATTTGACCAATGCTGTACTTCATGGAAGCACTTTTTTGCTCGAACTCACTTAAAATATTTCTCGCATCATAATTATCCAAAAAAAGAAACCTTGAATTAAAACGATATTCAAACGGCAGAGAATTTAAGATATTTAAAATGCCACTGAAATTCTGAACAGGAAATTGAACTAAGGTTAATATCCCGATATGCTTATCGTCAATTTTAGGGTAATGCCCACCCTTAAATTCATGCTTACCCAAGATGCTATTTAGGAAAATTGGAACCTCTGGAACCGATAAAGTTCCTTCATCCCATGAAATACATTTATTTAAGAATGTCATCATATCTTCGGATGACATTCTTTGAATGCTAACCTTATTAGACAAATACTCCTGAAATTCGGATAATTTTCTATTAAAAGCATCAATAATAACTTTAATGTTAGAAGGCATAACCTCTTTCGAGTGTTTAATAAATAGGTTCTTAACTCCCCTGTCGTCAGCTAAAGATGGGACATATGTCAAACTTATCGCATAAAAATTCTCAAAATGTTCCCCCTCCTTTAAATAATCTTCCCTTCTTTTTTCTTCAATAAGCAAGGACGTGGGATTATCAAATGAGTGGCTTTGCGGGTAACTTGTAGTTGGTATTCTTAATAAATCAACATGTGCCGTCCACCCTGTTCCAAACAGCTGCATAACATTGTTGACCATTAAAGCTGTCGCATCTTCTTCTTCGCCTAACGAAGAAGTCATATCCGGCCCTTTATAATAAAAACACCCCAGCAAACTTCCGTCTTCGTTTAAAATAACCCCCTCTTCCACAAAGCTAAAGTAACCTATAAGCGATGGAAAACCGGCAGAACCTTTAACGTACTCTTGAATGGGTATCATACGTGGTATTTAACCTTATTTAATTTAGGTGCTGGCCTTTTAGGCGTAATTAATTTCTCAGTAGCT
>CAYNTZ010000270.1:0-1715 GCA_964400365.1 uncultured Planctomycetales bacterium
TTGTGCGTTTGTATGAGAAGGGTTTGATTTACCGGGGTGAATACATCATTAATTGGTGCCCGCGCTGTCAGACAGCCTTGGCCGATGAAGAAGCCGAGCATAAAGAGAAAAACGGCAAGCTTTATCATATTAAATATCCCTTTAAAGGTAATTTTAATGAATTTGTCGTCGTAGCCACCACCCGTCCGGAAACGATGTTAGGCGATGTGGCGGTGGCGGTTAATCCTAAGGATGAGCGCTACTTACATTTAATCGGCAAAACCTTGGTGCTGCCCTTGGTTAACCGTGAAATTAAGATTATCGCCGATGATTTTGTGGCTGCTGAATTTGGGACAGGTGCGGTTAAGGTGACACCGGCTCATGATCCCAACGACTTTATGATGGGCCAGCGTCATAAATTGCCGATGATTAATGTGATGCATCCCGATGCGCGCATTAATGAATTAGGTGGGAAATATAATAATTTAGACCGTTTTGAAGCGCGCAAACAAATATTAGCTGATTTAGAAGAAGCAGGCTTCCTAGTTAAGGTTGAAGACCATAAGAATTCTGTCGGCCATTGTTACCGCTGTGATACCGTGATTGAGCCCTACTTGTCTAAGCAATGGTTTGTGAAAATGGGCCCCTTGGCGGTGAAAGCCAAGGAAGCGGTTAAAAGTGGTGCAATAAAAATTAGGCCGGAGCGATGGGAGAAATTTTATCTTAACTGGATGGATGGTATTCGTGACTGGTGTATTTCCCGTCAGATCTGGTGGGGGCATCGCATCCCGGTGTGGTATTGCATGGACGCTGAATATTGCGAACTTAAGTGCAAGAAGCCCATTGTCAGTAAGACTACACCTAAGGAGTGCCCGCATTGTGGGGGTACGTATTTAAAACAAGACGAAGATGTCTTGGATACTTGGTTCTCTTCGTGGTTATGGCCTTTTGCGACCTTAGGATGGCCCAAAGAAAATCCTGATTTAAAGTATTTCTATCCGACCAATGCCTTGATGACGGCCTCTGAGATTTTATTTTTCTGGGTGGCGCGCATGATTATGGCCGGTTACGAATTCATGGGGGATAAGCCATTTTCCGACGTGTTGATTCACGGTACCGTGCGTGATTCTAAGGGTCGCAAGATGTCCAAGTCCTTAGGTAATGCCATTGATCCATTGGAAATTATCCAGGAATACGGCGCCGATGCCTTGCGTTTCTCGTTGATTATTAATTCCGGACAAGATATCTATATCTCCAAGGAGAAATTTGAAATCGGCCGCAACTTCGCTAATAAGATTTGGAATGCCTCGCGCTTAGTTTTTATGAATTGCCAAGAAACGCTCACCAAGGGCGATTATGAAACCTTGGATATCGCCCACTTGGATTTGCCATCGCGTTGGATTGTGGCGTCCTTTTACGAAACTGCTGATAAGGTGGGAGTGGCGATTGAGAATTTCCGTTATTCTGAAGCTGAAAGCTTGATTCAGGATTTCTTCTGGGGTAATTATTGTGATTGGTATCTAGAATTAACCAAGGCAAAGTTTAGTGATAAAGAAGTGCAGAAAACTGCCCTGTTTATTTTAAAGAACTCATTGAAGATGATGCACCCGTTTATTCCTTTTGTCACCGAGGAGATTTACAGCAAGTTAAATTCAACAGATCTTTGCCTGTCCGTGTCCAGCTGGCCTAAGCGTCAAGATAAGTTAATTGATAGCAAGGCCTCTGCCCAGATGCAG
>CAYNTZ010000271.1:0-1707 GCA_964400365.1 uncultured Planctomycetales bacterium
CATCTTGCGTTTCTATAACAAAACCTTTATAGCCATCCTTAATAAAACGCTCTTTAATTTTGTTATTAGTCACCCACCGTAAAAGTTTATCCATTTCCAGAGCATTTTGCTCCATAGGTAACAGCGGATTAACAGCGTCGATATTGATCTTTAAAATTATCTTGCCACCCAAGGCAGGATTCCCAAACTTATGACCATCAACCACCTTTAAAGCCGTTAATTTAAGAACACTATTACCTATTGGATGCTCTAAAACCACCCCCTCATCAGCATCCCTTCTCCATTTTGAAACCAAACGCTTAAAAGCACTCATTGAACTTAGCCGTGGGGTAACCTTACTTAATGGCGTCAACGTCCACACTGGAACGCGTTTAACCGCTACCGCTCCTGGCATAGGCCTTGCCACAACAGTATGCGCTGACCCTAAGAGCGTTTCGTCAATATTAAGAAAACCTTTATTACGTAAATATACTTTTAACCGATCCCGCAATGGCGCATCTTCTCTTATTTCTTTCGTTCCTCCAGTAATAAATACGGCATCCGCATGACCGGCTAAGCCCATCGCATACCTAATTAGACCATCATCTTCAGAAATCTGATCAAGCCCATAGCGACCAAAATTTAATGACCATGTATAGGGGCCTTTATACGCTAGAGAATCTGCAGTGGTGATATCTCCTTCTACCTTAAACTTTTCCGCAACATCCCTAGAGGAGAAGTTCTCTTTTAAAATTAACCGAAGATTATTCTGTAAGGTACTATCATTCTCAAAAAAGATAACCGCCTTAGCACCCAACTTCTTAGCCATAATTCCTATAATGCCATCAGCACCTGCTAAAAAATCTATAAAAACCTTACCCTTAATTTGATCCGCATAGGCCTGCATCGTTGCCATTAAGGCAACTGTATATTTTCGATAATCCTTTCGATGTGCTAAATGCGGCAGACTAAGCGCATTAATCACAATAATAGAATCCTGCCAATTATCAGGAAGAGGCAGCAATGAAATTTTAAATTTATCCCAAGTCGTAGTATCAATGACTAAGAACTTTCCCACCCTAAAAAAGAGCGCCTTGGGATCATTTGGGTTATTAAACCCAACAATTGGAATATCCTTTCCATTAGCCGTTAATGAATAGTTGAATAATGAATCTTCTTGTACAGATAAGAACTTTATTATATTTTCTTGCATGGCATCAACAGCGTTTTTAAACACAGGGAAATCCAGCGCAATAAGATGCCCTCCCATTTCTTTATCTTCACGCCAGCCTATCCTTATCCGATTATCGGCAAATCCCCGATCCGCAATGGCTAAATCATCAAACAATACAGATACTCCCGCATGCGCACGTCCCCCCTTAACAGCTTCTGTCGGAGCCAATTCACCATACCAAGGCCTTTGATTTGCATCAAACCATCTAAATTCCTGACCATCACTTGCCTCATCTCTCAACCGTGATGGCAAAACATGCTTTCCCGGACCCCAAAATTCCAAACGAACCCGGCCATCAACCTTATAAATACGGTAATACACATCCTGCATAAGCCCATATTCTTCATAATATTCATGCTGGATTAGATTTTCTAACATAATCCAAATAGCATTCTTAGCATGAAAAGTTCTATTAAAAGAAAATCTCAATTCTAAATTTAAATCATTGGCTAACGCAAAACCATCTAACTCATCATATATCTCTGGAGCAGGCT
>CAYNTZ010000272.1:0-1700 GCA_964400365.1 uncultured Planctomycetales bacterium
TGGGCGGTGGCCCCAACCGCATTGGCCAGGGGATTGAATTTGATTATTGCTGCTGCCATGCGTCTTTCGCGATGAAGGAAATGGGTTTTGAGACCATCATGGTTAATTCAAATCCCGAGACCGTATCGACGGATTATGACACCTCAGACCGCCTGTATTTTGAGCCCTTAACCTTTGAAGATGTGATGAACATTTATGAAGTGGAACGCCCAGATGGGGTGATTGTGCAATTTGGTGGACAGACCCCGCTTAATTTAGCCCGCCGCCTGGAGCAGGCTGGCGTGCCCATTATCGGCACCTCGGTTGAATCAATTGACCTAGCTGAAAATCGCGAGCATTTTTCCCGATTGATTAATGAACTAGGTTTAAGGCAACCAGCCAATGGATCGACGGTAACTAAGGAAGAAACCTTAATTGCAGCCAATCGTATTGGTTTTCCAGTGCTGGTGCGCCCCTCCTATGTCTTAGGTGGACGGGCCATGCGCATTGTGTATGATGAGGAATCGTTAAAATCATTCTTGGATGAATTGCATAGCGTCTCCCGCGGGCATCCGGTTTTGATTGATAAATTTTTGGAAGACGCGCAGGAAGTGGACGTGGATGCGATTTGTGACGGGACAAATGTTTTTGTGGCTGGCGTGATGGAGCATATTGAGAATGCCGGGATTCATTCCGGGGACTCGGCCTGCGTGCTGCCACGCCATACCGTAAGCGAAGAGGTGAGTAATGATATCAAGCGTCAAACGGCGCAACTAGCTTTATCAATTAAGGTGGTGGGGTTATTAAATATTCAATTTGCCGTTAAGGGCCGACAGGTTTTCGTGTTGGAAGTTAATCCGCGGGCCTCGCGCACCTCGCCCTTTGTGTCAAAAGCCACCGGCGTTCCCTTAGCCAAAATTGCCGCCCAGATTATGGCGGGAAAGAGCTTAAAAGATTTTGACCTGCCTTCACCGGATGATTTGAAATATTTTTGCGTTAAAGAATCGGTGCTGCCGTTTAGCCGTTTTTCCGGCGTTGATATTATCCTAGGGCCGGAGATGAAATCGACCGGCGAAGTCATGGGGACGGCCTCTACCTTTGGGGTGGCTTTTGCCAAGGCGCAGATGAGCGCCAACCAAGCCCTGCCGCAAACCGGCGCGGTGTTTATTTCGGTTAATGATCGGGATAAACGCGACGTAGCCTTTATTGCTAAGAAACTATCGGATTTGAAATTCAAGGTTTTTGCCACCAAGGGAACGGCCAAGGTCTTGCGTTCCTCTGGCATTGACGTGGCCATTTTAGACAAGCACCACGAGGGTGAAAATAATGCCTTGACCTTAATCAAGAAAGGTGAGATAAACTTAATTATCAATACACCTTCAGGCAAGAAAAGCCAGTCGGATATGCGTTCCATCCGGGCAGCTTCTATTTTGCATAATGTTCCCTGTATCACCACCTTACAGGGTGCTTGGGCGGCGGTTAATGGCATTGAGGCCAGTTTAAAAGAAGAGTTCACCGTTGAACCTTTACAAACGCTTTATCAAACGAAGGTAGTGGCCTAATGTGCGGTATAGTCGGCATCTCTCATCATAAAGAAGCAAGCAAGATGGTTTTTTTAGGGCTCTATGCCTTGCAGCACCGAGGGGAAGAGGCAGCCGGTATTGTATCCTACGACGGTAAAGATACCCATATCATTAAGAAATCCGGATTAGCTGTTGATA
>CAYNTZ010000273.1:0-1692 GCA_964400365.1 uncultured Planctomycetales bacterium
AGCCCCAGCTAAGGGGTGACCAATCATGGACTTCACTGATGAAATCGGAATATTGTAGGCTTGTTTGCCTAAAGCCATTTTATAAGCACTGGTTTCAAAGACGTCGTTCTGACGCGTCGAGGAACCATGCGCACTGATATAATCAATTTGTTCAGCCTTAATCCCGGCATCATCCATGGCCAAGGTAATGCTATCCGCCATCGCATCACCTTCCGGCGGCAAATCAGTCATGTGATAAGCATTGCAAGTGGTGCCAAAGCCGACAACTTCACAATAAATACGCGCCCCGCGTTTCTTGGCGTGTTCTAATTCTTCTAAGATTAATAAGCCTGCCCCCTCGGAAATCACAAAGCCATTGCGCTTATTATCAAAAGGACGAGACGCCTTGGCTGGCTCTTCATTATGCACGGACAAGACATTCACCGTGTCAAAGGCGCCAAAGGTAATTGGCGTAATAGGCGCTTCCGACGCACCGCAGATCATGATATCGGCATCACCATCGGCGATTGTTTCCATGCCAAAGCCTAGAGAATCAGTTCCTGCCGTACAGCCGGTTGAAATAGTGTTGCAAACGCCAAATAAACCATACTTGGCCGACACTTCACTCGACGGTGTATTAAACATAGCCGCATCATAGAGATCAGGACGAACAATCGCCGGATTAATCGGCTTCTTGCCGCTATCGGTCACAAGGGCAAATTCTTCTTCCATATACTTGGTGCCGCAAATCGCGTTTGCTAAGGACACGCCCATGCGTTCACGGTCAATCTTGGATAAATCCAGACGGGAATCAGCCAAGGCCATGCGTGCGGCCACCATGGCAAATTGCACATAACGGTCCATGCGGATGGCGTCTTCAAAAGATAAACCTAAGGCAATAGGATCAAAGTCCAAGACTTGCGCGGCGATCTTGGTGTTAAAAATGCTGACATCAAATTCAGTGACCCGACGGATGGCAGAAACACCCTTAATCATCGCTGAAAAACAGGCGTCATTGCCGATGCCATTGGGAGAGACAATACCTACCCCGGTTACTACTACCCTGCGCTTATTACTCATCTAGTTACTCCTATACTAACTTGCTTGAGCACCCTAACCACCCTGGGTTGCTTTCACACTCAATCGTTTATTTGCTTGGCCACCTGCATGGGGACACGACTAAAGTCATGTCCCCTGGTAGGCAATTATTAATGTTTTAATGTCTCTTCCATAAGATTATTATGCGAACCAATCACCTGCCAGGCTGGATGGCCGGCTAAAGCGGTTTTCTTCCAGGTCATGGTGTAGCGACGGATCACGCGCTTGCCACCTTCAGCATTCACTTCAACCGTAAAAATCAGGTACTGAACAATGGCGATATCGCCATGCAATTTAATCTGAACAGGACGCAGTTCAGCAATAGCGATATTGGTGCTCTTGGTCCAAAAGCCTACCCATTTTAAAAGCCAATGATAATCAACAGGGACGGGGCTTTCATGACCGTATCCGATCATCTCGGGATGAATATACTTGATAAACTCATCCACCTTCTTATTAATCAGCAAATCCCAATGCTCATCAATCCCTTTGAAAATTTCAATTTGGGTTTCATTCCAATATTCTGGAACCCAAGATGTGCGTTTAAACCCAAGTTCTTGTGCTGTCTTAGCCATTGTTCATAGCCTCCTTTAACTGAAAAGCTTCCTTTATTTG
>CAYNTZ010000274.1:0-1686 GCA_964400365.1 uncultured Planctomycetales bacterium
CATTGTCTTTGGTGGGGGAGTGGTTAAGGCTTGTGGGTCATTTATGCTGCCGATTATCAATAAAGAAGTGCAAGCTGACCCGTTTTTTAAGAAATTTAATGCCTGCAAGATTTTACAGTCGAGCCTGGGTGATGATGCGGTGCCCCTAGGTGCGGTGCGTTTGGTGCAACAGGCTTAATTTGAGTTGTTATTTAATATTATTGAATTTTGCCGCGTAACAAAGTACAATGCCCACTAATTATGGCCGTTTCTAATTTTGATATTTATGGGAATAAGGTAATTATCCGCCTGCACGAGCAGCCCTGCTTTGCTCCTGAAGAAGTGGTGGCAAGCAAACTGTTTAAGGATGTGTTGTGCCGTTGCTTGAAGGATTTAACCCGCAAGAATTCCATCATGCTCAAGGTCTTCCCGGCCAGCGGCGTTACTGATGCCAATATTGACATTTTAATCAACACGTTAAAGTTTCTCACCAAGAATTCTGTTGATCTTTTGCCTGCGGCAGTTCCTGGCAGTGAGGCCTTCCTGCGGGATAAGCATTTGCTTAACGATTTTATTGAATACCTCTATAACTATTGGCGTTCCTTTGAGCGCTTTATCGTCATTGATTCAACCGGCCGTGTTTTTGAGAAGAGGCCTTATCGTGCTTTTAATGATATGGTGGAGCCCTTAAGTCATTTGATCCGCGCGGCCTACCGGGATATTTGTGAGAACCTAACAAGCAAGCACCCGCATATCTACCGCCAGGTCAATGCTGGGGCTGAGGTCGGCGTGATCGCCGTTCCTAAAGATATCCCATTACCGTCAGGTTCCTACGATAAATTGCGTGGTATTCCGGTGATCCGTCAGGTGATCCTGTATCCGCCGCTGATTTTAAATCCACCAATGAACAAGCGCACTGGCAAATATGAACGCATTGCCAAGAACCCCTTAGAATTAGTGACGCTCGATAAGAATGAATGGCTTTGTTATCCCGCCAAGGTAGGCCCCTTGGTGATGTTGGTTTATTTCCATAAGAAATTCTTTGAGTTGGGGCTAGCCTTATCCAATCTTTTTGAAATGGCTGATGATGCTGATTTACAGCGTAAGCCCGATGCGGTTTACACCTTTGGGGTGCAGGGCGATTGTTTAGATGGCATCTCAAAGATGCCAACCGTATTCTTTGATGATACAGTTAATGATATGCTGGTCGGTGCTGTGCCTGGCCGTGATGAATTTGGTTATTTTGGTTATTTAAAGAAGATGTTATTGACCCTGCATAATATCAAGATGATGAAAACCGGTCGACTGCCGTTCCATGGTGCCTTAGTGCGCATGATTTTAAAAGGTAATAAAGATTTAACCTTCCTTTTTATCGGTGACACTGGGGCCGGCAAATCCGAAACCTTGGAAGCTTTTCGTGCCTTGGGTGAAGAGTATATTCAAGACATTATTATTATTGCCGACGACATGGGCTCCTTTGATATTGCACCTGACGGCAAGATTATCGGTTATGGGACTGAGATTGGCGCCTTCCTGCGCCTGGATGACTTACAGCCAGGTTATGCCCTAGGTCAAATTGACCGCGCTATTATCATGAACGCCAATCAAGTCAACGCGCGTATCATCCTGCCGGTGACCAGCTTCAATAATTTGATTAAGGGGCATAATATTGATTTTATCTTGTATGCCAATAATTACGAAGAGATT
>CAYNTZ010000275.1:0-1682 GCA_964400365.1 uncultured Planctomycetales bacterium
GTAGTGCCTCAAGAGCGCATGGACGAAGATTTGCCAGGATATGCTTGGGATTTATTGCCTTATAGAAGTAGGCCGCTAGATTTATATCGTGCACATTTTTGGCATGCTGGGTTTGAGCATAATAACAGAACGCCGTTTGCAGCAATTTATACCTCGCTTGGGTGTCAGTTCGCTTGTGAATTTTGTATGATAAATATCGTTAATCGCATTGATAATGCTGATGGAGTAGATGCCTCACATTCAAAAGGTATGAGGTTCTGGAGTGCTAAATGGGTTGCTAAAGAGTTGGAAAAATTAGCAAGTTTAGGTGTTAAAACATTGCGTATAAGTGATGAGATGTTTTTTCTTAATCGTAAGTATTATGAGCCTGTTCTAAATACGATAATAGATAATGGCTTTGATTTTAATATGTGGACGTATTCAAGGATAGATACGGTTCGCAAAGATAAGCTTGAGCTATTTAAGAAAGCGGGAGTAAATTGGTTGGCTCTTGGAGTTGAAGCTGGAAATCAGATGGTTAGGCAAGAGGTATCTAAGGGATCATTTCAGGAGGTAAATATAAGAGAAGTATGCGATGTTATAAGAGAAAATGATATCAATATTATCAGTAATTATATATTTGGTTTTCCAGATGACACTCTAGAAACGATGCAGGAGACTCTTGATTTGGCTTTAGAACTAAACACCGAAATGGCTAATATGTACCCATGTCAGGCTCTGCCTGGCAGCCCGTTATACCATAAAGCTTTAAAGAACGGTTGGAAACTTCCTGACAGCTTTGAAGGGTACGCATTTCTTTCATATGAATCACAGCCACTTCCAACAAAATATGTATCATCTGCAGAAGTGCTAAGATTCAGGGATTATGCCTGGAGTACATACTTTGCTAACCCTAAGTATCTAGATTTGGTTGAACAGAAGTTTGGTTTGCAGCAAAGAGAAAATATTCAAGATATGGCGCAGATCAGATTAAAGCGTAAATTATTGGGGGATTGAGGTTTTGATTTATGAGTCGTGAGAAGCCAAAAATTTCAGTTGTTTTATCTTTTTATAATGAATCTACAGTTATTCCGGAGTTATTAAAAAGATTGAGGCAAGTATTCTCTAGCCTGGTTAGTGATAACACGGTTAGTTCATATGAACTTATTTTTGTTAATGATGATTCGACGGATTCTTCAGAAAAGATTTTGCGTTCAGAGCTAGATAAGGGTGATATTGTATTAATTAATATGGCGCGAAACTTTGGAGTCTCTGAATGCGTTTTGGCTGGTATGGAGTATGCCAAAGGTGATGCAGTCGTATATATGGACGCTGACCTTCAAGATCCGCCTGAAGTAATACCGGAATTAATTAAAACATGGCAGAATAATCCTGACGTTGAAGTAGTTTATACCACAAGATTAAAGCGTGAGGGTGAACACCCTTTAAAGATGTTGTTCACGAAATTTGGCTATCGTTTTATAAGTACAATATCAGATATTAAGATACCAGTTGATTCAGGTGATTTTAAATTAGTTTCTAGTCTTGTTGCTAAACAGCTTGTTGAGATAAAGGAAGATAGGCCATATATTCGTGGTCTTATAAGCTGGATTGGATACAAGCAGGTACCAGTTTATTATAACCGTGAAGCAAGGTTTGACGGTAGGGGGAACACTAAATTTCCTGTGTTGAGTAAGCGTGTA
>CAYNTZ010000276.1:0-1677 GCA_964400365.1 uncultured Planctomycetales bacterium
GTATCTATCCGGTATTTTTGTGCATATTTATTTAAAGCATCAGGTGTATCATTTTCAGGATTTACTGAAATAGAAACAAATCGCACCCTATTATCATCATGAAAGGATCGATGAAGAACATTCATATTTTTTGTCATCATCGGGCAAATGCTCCCACAAGTGGTAAACATCAAATTAGCTACCCAAAATTTACCCTTTAAATCATTTAGGGATGTTTCGAACCCGTCCGAATTAGTTAATGAAAATGGTGCAACAGCGCCTAATACAGGAAGAGATGGCTTTTTAAGATGTTGGATACGGTAAGCCGTGTAAAAGGATATAGATAGACCGATGGCAATTATTTGAAAAATGAGGAATCGTTTGGAAAACATTAAAAAATACCGTCTATAACTATGACTATAAGCAATAAAGGTAAATATAATATGGATGCTGCCAAAACTTTGCGGGCATTTAACACCGTTTGTGATCGATGGAAAAGAATGCTCGCATACAAGGCCCCAAGCCCTAGGATGAGAGCGCCATAAAAGTAAATCTTACCAGACATACCAATCATGGAAGGCATAATCGAAAAGCCAATTAATGCAAATGTAAAAGACATGATCTGCGCTACCGTAAACTGCGGGTTTGGATAAACTACAGGAAGCATTTTAAAACCAGCTTGCCTATAATCTTCCTTATACATCCAGGCAATGGCATAAAAATGCGGATGCTGCCAGGCAAATAGGATTAAGAATAATACCCAAGCACCAAAATCTAATTCATTACTTGCAGCGGCCCAGCCTCCTAATGGCGGAATCGCACCAGGGATGGACCCAATCGTTGTATTAAGCCAAGATAAACGCTTCATGGGGGTATAAACTAAGACATATAAGAAACAGGTTAATAACGACAAGAATGCTGTTAATAAATTCACCTTCCAGACAAGCAAACTTAAGCCAAGCAGAATAACAGTAATCCCAAAACTTAGAGCCTCTCCTGGTTGCACTGTTCCGATAACCAAAGGCCTGCGTTGTGTACGTTTCATTAAAGAATCAACATCACGTTCTAAATATTGATTTAACACTGCCGCACCTGAACAGGTCAACGCCGAGCCAATTAAGGTCCAAAGTAATAAAAATGGTTCCTTAATACCCCCTTTGGCAAAATAAAAGCCTAAGGCAGTGGTGATTAAAACCAAGACGGTAATGCTTGGCTTGCTCATTTCAATAAAAGCATTAATTTTTTTACTGTTCATTTTTTACCTAAGACTTCTTTAAACTCATTATATGCAAGAGGAGAACATCGCAGGAAAAGCAAGAAACTTAACGCTAAGACAAGCGCACCACAACCCACATGTAAGGTTGTTGTTAGAGGTTCTTTTTGCATTAATACAGTGCCAACCCCTAACATGATCTGCATCATCACTGCCATATTTAACCAGAATAGGGTTTTCATCACCAAGGGTTTATCCAAGCATTTTTGATAAGCCATTTGATTAATTAAAAACAATTTCCCTAAGATTAAAAAAGCCCAGAAACGGTGCAAGAAGTGTAAATGCACCTGCCCCATCTTCACTGGTTCCAAATTATGTTCAAAACGCCAGGCATTAATGCGTCCCAAAGCTTCTTGTGTAAATGGCCACCAGCCTCCTGCCATAGTAGGAAAATCTGGTATAGCTAAACCTGATTCAGTATGGCG
>CAYNTZ010000277.1:0-1674 GCA_964400365.1 uncultured Planctomycetales bacterium
GATATTTTAGGCCATGATATGGGGGATTTATCCCTCTTAGAGCTTTTTGCTGGCAGCGGGGCTGTTAGCCTGGAAGCTATTTCCCGCGGGGCTAAGGAAGTGGTGATGGTGGAGCATAACGATTTAAATGCCAAAACCATCCGCGAAAACAGCCAATTGCTGGGTATTGAGCTGGGGCTTAATTATCGGTTAATTCATGGGGATGCCTTTACGGCTGTTAAGCGATTATCCGACGAAGGCAAGCGTTTTGACATCGTTTTTTTCGACCCCCCATACCACCTGGGACTGGCTAAAAAAACCTTGAAACTGCTTATCTCCCGTGATATATTACACGCTCATTCCTTGGTCGTGGCGCAGTTCGAAAAGGATGATCAGGTTGAATTGCCTGAAGGTTTTGAGGTGATTACAGAGCGGCGGTATGGTTCTTCGTATCTGTCTATTTTTCAAAAGGTTGCAAAATAATGCCTAAAGGTAAGGGGGCAATATACCCCGGAAGTTTTGATCCGTTAACTGATGGTCATTTGGATGTGATTCAAAGGGCCGCGCGTATCTTTGGTCATGTGGTGGTGGCGGTAGCGAATAACACCAGCAAGAAGGCTCTTTTTACTATTGATGAGCGGGTGGCGATGCTCAAGGAAGTGACTAAGAGTTTAAAGAATGTCACGGTTGACACCTTTGACACCTTGGTCATTGAGTACGCACGTAAGAAGAAAATCAATGTTTTAATTCGGGGGCTTCGCATGACCTCGGATTTTGATTATGAGTTTCAGATTACGTTAACGAATCGCCGTTTGGCCCAAGATATTGAAACAGTTTTCTTAATGCCGTTCGAGCATGTGTCATTTGTCTCGTCGAGTTTGTTGAAGGAAGTGGCGTCGTTAGGTGCAGATGTAACGTCCTTTATGCCCAAGACTGTGGCGACTAAGTTAAAAGAGCGCTTGAGACATGATTAAGATTGCGGTTTGTGATGTCGTTAAAGGCGGGATTGATATTGATCAAACCATACCGATGGAAGGTATTGGTTTGTCAACAGAAGAGCTTGATATTCGCTCACCGTTAAATGTGAAAGCCCACATCTATCGGGCTGATAATTTTATTGTGGCTGAGACGGACGTGACGGCTGATTTTGGTTATTTGTGTGCGCGTTGTTTAGAAGAACTTGTTGAAAAAGAAACCAGGCATTACGATTTTGAATTTGAATTAGAACCTGGTGTTGAATACGTTGATATCGGGGAGGAAATACGCCAGGAATTTATCATGGCTAATCCGACTAGGATTTTATGCAAGGATGATTGTAAGGGGATTTGCACCTGTGGGGCAAATTTAAACGTAGAACAGTGTAAATGTAAAATTAAGGGAAATTAATCCCTGTATCTAGAGGAGAGTTTTATGCCATTACCAAAACGTCAACATTCCAAAACCCGCGGCCGTACGCGCCGTACCCATTGGAAGGTCACGGTGGCTTCACTACGTGCATGCCCTAATTGCGCTAAGCCCGTGCTTTCTCATCGCGTTTGCCCATTCTGTGGTTTCTACAAGGGAACACAGATTGTCAACGTTACCAAAAGCTAATTAACGATTTCTTAATTTGTTGTTAACTTAAAGGTGCCCCATGAAAATCGTTGTCGATGCAATGGGTGGTGACTATGCCCCGCAGAATATTGTGGCTGGTGT
>CAYNTZ010000278.1:0-1669 GCA_964400365.1 uncultured Planctomycetales bacterium
ATCCTTTCTCCCCCAACATTCTGGACAATATCAGTAATCTGGCCAATGGTGCATACGGCATTAATCTTGTCTTGAGCCAAGGCAGGAACTATTGACACTAAAAACATCACGACTGCTACACTAATAATACGTTTCATATCATTCCTTTATTTATCCCTACATTTTTGACAAAGGCCATAAAAATGCATTTCATGGCCGATAATTTGAAACCCTTTTTTCTCCAAGATAGCATGATAGCGCTTATCTTCATCCAAATCCGGAAACTCTGTATGTTGATGACAGCGCACGCAAATGGCATGATGGTGTTTACGTTCATCATAAAGATGCTCATAATGATGATGCTTATCACCAAAGGCCGTTTCCCTAATAATACCCGCTTCCAACAATTCATGAATGGAACGGTAAACAGTCGCCCGTGACACCGAGGGCTTTAAAGCAAAACACTTCTTAGCCATTTCTTCTGAAGTAAAATGCCCGTGAGTGTTCATCACCATATCAAAAACAGCCAAACGGCCACGACTCACCCGCACCTTACGGCTGTCTAAGTATTCTAAATACCGCTTTTTCTCTTTAATAACTGCATTTTGCATAGGGTGCGCCCTTGTTAGTAATTATGAGATAGTGTATCATTTTAAAAACAAAAAAACAAGCGCTAATTATATTTAGCGCTTTAATCGCCCTAAAAACTATTTCTTATACCCACAGCAGCGATCGCCAGGCCAGGAGGAATTTAGGATTTCCCTGATAGGAACGCATTTGATGGTTTTGCCACTCTTAGTTCTATGCTCACCGAAACGGCGCTCATAGATACTGCAGAAATACTTTTTATCAACACCCTGCCGCAAGTGTTCACAAGGGTCACCGTCATATGCCCCACAACAAGCCCCGCAGCGCCCACATTTGGCTTCCCAGCGGGCTAGCTCATCTTGCTGAAACTGTTGATAGCGGAGATTATCCACGCCACTTAATGGAACAGCCCATGGAGGGTTTTTGTTTGGGGTCAACAAGACGACCAGCAGCCATATTGTTCATGGCTTCTTTTAATTCTTCACGGGTCACCGCGTCTTCATCCTTCCAATTATCATCAATGCGGCCATGATAAACCAATTCTTTGTTCTTATTAAACAAATAGATATCCGGCGTGCATTGGGCTTTAAAGCTTTCTGCGACCTGTTGGGTTTCATCAACAAGATAAGGAAATTCAATACCCAATTCCTTAATCTTATCCTTCATTTTAGCTGGCGAATCATCAGGGAAATCAGGATTAATATTGGGATTAATGGCTACCGTATTAACGCGCATACCTTTGCCATATTGCGCCAAACGGATCACTCGCGGCCAGACAGCAAGCGCATAGGGGCAATGATTGCAGGTAAAAACCACCAACAGCCCGCGTTCGCCAAAAAGCTCATCGCTTTTATAAGCCTTACCATTGGGATCTTTAAGTTCAAAGGAAGGAATCTTGGTGCCAAGCGGAATTTTGATTGATTCTAATAAAGCCATTTGATTGCTCCTGGTTGTTAAGGTATGATAACGCCTAAATCAGAAAGCTTATTATACGAGGAGCAACACCTATGTCAAGCACGTCACTCTTGATTCAACAATATGAAATCGGGCCTTTAAACAACTACCTCTACCTCTTAGGCGACCCTGCCACCAAGGAAATGGC
>CAYNTZ010000279.1:0-1666 GCA_964400365.1 uncultured Planctomycetales bacterium
AAATCATAAAGGCTTTTTTAAACCGGCTAAAACTGCGCACTGTTTTTTCTGTAATAGGAATCTCTAAGCGCTGATTATTTTCAAATTCAATTTGCCAATCTCTAAAGGCGTTTATCAAGCCTTCCATATCTCTCCTGGCAGACAATATTCCTTCACGTGCTGATCCTGTCAAATCATAAATAAACGCTGCCAAGATCCACTGTTTCTTAAGATCAATATTAAACAAAACATTGAGAATATCTTTGCTTGGATTAACGCGACGATTTATGCCCTCCTCAATCTGAAATTGATGCTTATGCAAGGCCCCGCTTTGGGCTAATTCTTCAAGCAACCATTGGAAACTCTTGCCTTGAGGCCATCGCTTGACTAAGAATTGGTGTTTTCTTCCAGCATCTACGGTCAACAATTGCATTTGATAAACAATCTCATGAATTAAATCACGGCCGTTTTCAGCATAGAAATTAGGAAATGCTGTTTCTTCTCCTTGGCAGAGACTAATAACAACTCGCATCGCTATTCTTGCTTCTTCTTTGTGTCTTGCTTGTCTCATTAAGATTTCTTTTCTGGCAAAATAATAAATTAAGACTATTAACGCCACGATCAAGACGACTATGGAAACCATCCATGCCAAATAAAGACTGTTGGGAAAATTGTTAGTTAAATAAGCTGGCCCTTCTATTATTGCCATAGCAAAACACCTCGCCCTTGGCATGTGGGGATGTTGAAACATGGCAGCACCTATAAAGGCATGGGTATCGTTTCTTAAGTCGTATACTGTCCTCCCTGTTTGATGATCAACTATATGATAAATCTTTTTTCGACCATCAATTGCCTTGGCAAAACGGGGCTGAAGGGCAACATAGTATTTTCTTGCTATGGCCTGGGCTTTGGTCTCGCTGCCTACGGCCTTCTTTAGTGATTCCCAAACAGACGTCCCCCTAAAATGCGGGATTAAGTAATCTGGCTCTGTTTCAATATCTTTGCCGTCAATGTTATCAACATAGGCCCTTACCTGCGCAGGACTTAAGTCCCGCTTAAAGGAAACTACCGTGCATGATTGGCTGACTTCTCCTTTGCTGCAATGGAAGATTCCTTCTCCAAGATGACCGCCACCTGTTAATCTCATCGAGTGATTCCTTAACAAATGCTCTGGTCCTAAATCAAATGCCACTGGCTTGGAAGCTAGTGCAGGCCTTACACCTGCCATTGCTTGTGCAATAACTTCTCCTTGAGATGTTGCACGCATTAACATCTTATCTAAGCCCTGAACCTGCAGCCTAGCGGGAGATCTTGGCGCTCTTAAGGCCTCGGCCTTTGGCTTCATCCACCTTAAGAATGCAATTATCGCTTCCACTTCTTTGCTAAACAAAGCTTCTAATCTACCTGCTCTTGAACTCCCTCTTTGTTCTACAAAGATATCTGAATTCCTATTGTCGTGATGATAGGTTTGCATTAAATGGGTATATATCTCATGGGAATTTCTGCCAATCAAACCATTCTTGAATGATTCCCAATGATCTTCATTTAAAAGCAATATGATCATCCGCCTTTGAGCAGTGTTTTCTACACATTGATGATGTGCATTCAAATAATATTCGTCCAGTGCCCACATAACATACCTTATTTCTTGCCCCTTAGACCTTAGGAAGGATGACTGCACTGTTAC
>CAYNTZ010000280.1:0-1665 GCA_964400365.1 uncultured Planctomycetales bacterium
TACCCAAGGTGAAAAGTGGCCCTTTAGCTTACAACGCCTGATTGTCAGCAAAGAACATAAGGTCGTCTTTTGGCTGACCGTTATCCTAATTGCTTTTCACTTAAAAACCCGTCTCTTCGTTGAAGCAAAAGCCATGACGGTTAAGTCATGGCTTTTGGTTCTCTTGGCCATCACCCTTATCGGGGTAGACATTTACTTCGAAATAAATAAGAAGAAACTCACTAAATAAAAACGACTACTGATTTCTCAATAGCCGTTTTTATTCTTCATACCTATCGCTAATAATTAATCACGACGATTAATCTTCGATAATAAACGTAGAATCTCCATATATAACCAAACCAAGGTAACCATCAAGGCAAAAGCGCCGTACCATTCCATGTATTTGGCTAGGCTTTGCTTGGAAGCATTTTCAATCAGGTCAAAATCCAAGACTAAATTTAATGCAGCAATACCCACCACAAAAAGGCTAAAACCGATACCTAAAAGACCACCACCATTAATAAAAGCTGGAGGCGCAATCCCAAAGAGACTGACAATCCAGACAATTAAGTAAAAAGCGGCAATGGCCATCGTGGCAATCATGATACCGCGACGGAAACCTGCCGTAGCTTGAATCCAGCCAGCCTTATAAGCCAATAATAATGCAAATAAGGTGCCAAAGGTCAACCCAACCGCTTGCATCACAATCCCAGGATAACGGACTTCAAACATGGCCGATAAGGCGCCTAGGAAAAGGCCTTCGCAGGCCGCATAGCAGGGCACGGTCACTGCCGACCATTCTTTTTTAAACATCGTCACAATGGCAAAAATAAAACCAACAATGGCTCCACCCATGGCGAGCAAGCCAATCATCGGCGTGCCAGCCTTTGACCATGACCAAATAGCCGTGACTAACAAAATTGCAAAGGCCACCAAGGCTTTATTAACTGTTCCTTGAATGGTCATGGTCTGACCATCACCATAGACCTTGGCTGTACTTAATGCTTTTTCACTTAACGTCGGATTACTGCTTTCCATACCTACTGCCCTCCTGTTGAATTAGATGTCGCTTAATTATAGATCCCTGCCATACGCACCGCGATTTGCAGGATGATGTTAGTGTAAAAACCAGCCATCAAATCATCGAGCATAATGCCCCAACCACCGGGCAAGCCTTCTAACTTATTAATTGGATATATTTTAAACATATCAAAGGCCCGAAACAAGAAAAATCCGCCAATCATCACCGCCGGGGTCAAGGGCAAAAAGGCCAAGGATAATAAAATGCCTGCCACCTCATCAATCACCACAATGCCAGGGTCTTTTTCCTTCAAGCTAGTTTCAATAAAGCCCGCAGCCATAATCCCCAAAACAACAGAGAACAACAAAATACATCCATACCACGACGGGGATGGCGCAAAGATAAAGGCCAGACCAACACCAACGGCAGTCGCCGCCGTGCCAGGGGCCACAGGGAAATAGCCAATACCAAAAAAGGTTCCGATTAATTTAGATAAGATGGTCATCTAAGATTTCCTGCCCAAGGCGCGAAAATACGCAACACCAGATCCTACGGTTAACAGCAAGGTCGCCCACATTAATAAATGAATAACCCCTTGCCATGGTTTTTGGCAGGCATAAAACCACGAGGTCGCAAAAGCACTTTGCTCAGCCACCAGGTAT
>CAYNTZ010000281.1:0-1658 GCA_964400365.1 uncultured Planctomycetales bacterium
CATTGTAATAACAAAGTTTCCACTATCATCTTTATCAAGAAAGAAAATATTCTTACTATCAGCCTTACTATTAGGCTTATAAACCAGCGGCAATGAAATATTCCCTTCATATAATTTCTCAAGAAAAGATTCAAAATCCCATACATCTTCAGGATTAACTAGCTTGGAATTATAACTTCTATCTTGCATCATTGTTGAATACCTGCGGTTAAGACCTCTTAGAATTTCCTCATCTCTTTTAAAAACATACAGCTGGGCTGGGCGCTTAATTGGCCCCCCTTTAGCAATTGTTGCCAACGGCACCTTGGAATTGCTCCATCCCTCTATATCATCTAAACGTACTGGCCTACTATTTAAGTTGGGGAATGGGGTTTTTATTCTAGTAGATTCAGAAGATAAAGAGTCCAAATCAATTATTACTGGGTTTAAATCTAATCTTTTTGTCCAATCAAGCAACCTGTTAGTATTCCAATCTGCACCATATATCATGGCTTGATCAAATAATCCACTTCCTATTGCCGTCATTGTAGCATTCGCTACTTTAAATTCCGTCAATACCACACTGCCTGCCTTAGGCGCGCTGGTAAATGGGATGCCGCGTTTAGTTAGGTATTGCTGATAGAATCCAATAGCGTCCTTGCGGCAGTCCCAGGCTAGCATTTTTATCCCTTCTTTCTTAACAACCTGCATGAGCGCATCCATCAGCATAGAGCCGCGCCCTTCCTGCAAATCATTTTGATCAACAGCCAGGCGTATTAATTTTGCCCCATCTTCCTTTTTACCTAACACCGCAAAACCCCGTAAATAACCAGTAGTATCAAGTAAAAGTAACAGCTCATATTGATCTTTTAAATAATCATCCTCTAAGAAATTCTGCCTATTATCCGCCCTCTTCTTTAGTAAGCTGCGTGTAGGGCCAAAGGCATCATAATCAATAGAAAGCATTTGAGAGGCCAGGGCTTGCTTAATTAAATCCGACTCTTCTTTAGGGCGCCCATCCAATAGACGATGCACGTTAACCACCTGTTGGCTGTCAACCTTAAGAAAACCTTTAGCTTTATCATCTATCTTCTTATTAATACCATACCCTATGACAGGCGACAATTTTGCTGATGGAACTACTGAAAACTCGTCCTTTGTTAACCCATCATGTTCAGGTGGGACAATAAGCCTGCCATCTACACCCCGCGCAAGATCAGGAACATCCTGCCCGGCAATTACCTTCAGCGCCGTTTGTACCTTTTTATGCAGCCCCAATGCCATGCCTTCAACAATTGTTATGCCTGTATCTGTAGCCCCTTCCAATATGTCCTCATAATTGACCGTCTCAATAAAGGGTATGGCATCGTGCGCCTTAGGACCCAACCAAGCTAGGATATCCAATGCGTCTTTTCGAGTATCAACATATTTGTGTTTTAAAGCTAAGATCAAAACCTTTATAAGCTTCTTTGGGTCAACATCCTTTATCAAAGCTTGCTTATCTATCCCCACAGCTTCTTCTTTTAAAAGGCTTGCCAATTTAGAGATTCCCCGCTCACGCATCAGGGGGTCTGTTGAAATAACATTGAATATGGAAATCATTGCCTGATTCAACGACAGCTGATATTTCTCTATTTCGTCTAAGGCCTTATTAATTGCAGGAAGGTCTTTTAACTTCA
>CAYNTZ010000282.1:0-1644 GCA_964400365.1 uncultured Planctomycetales bacterium
TGCATAGTTTTCTTTATATTTTGGCGGTCAGTTTTATTGGTCTTCATTTGCATCATGGAGTTCAAAGTGTCCTGCAAAGCTTTGGTTTTAATCATCCTAAATGGACGCCTCTTATTAAGAAAACCGGCGCCTACCTAGGTTTATTTATTGCTGTTGGATTTTCATCAATCCCCGTTTATGTGTTGTGTTTTTTAAAGATTTAATTTGTAACCCGAGAAATTATTATGTTAGATGCGAAAATTCCAGCTGGTGTTTTAAAGGATAAATGGACTTCCTATAAGTTTAACGCGAAGCTCGTTAACCCAGCCAATAAGCGTAGGTATAAGGTTTTAGTTGTTGGTACTGGTTTAGCGGGCGCATCTGCCGCTGCTTCCATGGCGGAAATGGGTTATCAGGTTGAATCGTTTTGTTTTCAGGATTCTCCTCGTCGGGCGCATTCCATTGCAGCGCAAGGTGGTATTAATGCCGCTAAGAATTACCCTAATGATGGCGACTCTGTTAAGCGTTTGTTTTATGACACAATTAAGGGAGGGGACTTCCGTGCGCGTGAAGCCAATGTGCATCGCCTAGCTGAGGTTAGTAACAGTATCATTGACCAATGTGTGGCGCAAGGCGTGCCCTTTGCCCGTGAGTATAGTGGTTATTTGGATAACCGTTCCTTCGGCGGGGCGCAGGTGTCGCGCACCTTTTATGCCAGGGGCCAAACCGGTCAGCAATTATTATTAGGGGCTTATCAGGCCTTGATGAAGGAAGTTGCTAAAAAGACAGTGACGCTACATTCGCGTATGGAAATGTTGGATGTGGTTGTCATTGATGGTGTCGCACGCGGGGTGGTGATGCGTGATTTAGTCTCTGGCAAGATCGAATCTTTTTATGGGGATGCGGTTGTCTTAGCCACGGGCGGGTATGGCAATGTTTTTTACCTCTCGACAAATGCTAAAGGTTCTAATGTGACTGCGACCTGGCGCGCCCATAAAAAAGGGGCGTTCTTTGCCAATCCTTGCTACACCCAAATTCATCCCACCTGTATTCCTGTGCATGGTGATTATCAAAGTAAATTAACCTTGATGAGTGAATCCCTGCGTAATGATGGTCGCGTGTGGGTGCCTAAAAAAGCAGGAGACAAGCGTAAACCTGCAGAAATCCCAGAAGATGAGCGTGATTATTTCCTGGAACGTAAATATCCGGCATTCGGTAATCTAGTGCCGCGCGATATTGCTTCACGAAATAATAAAGAACAATGCGATGCTGGCCGTGGGGTAGGGGATACGGGCATGGCGGTTTATTTGGATTTTGCTGATGCGATTAAGCGTTTAGGCTTAGATATTATTAAAGAACGTTATGGCAATTTATTTGATATGTATGCCAAGATTTCTGGCGATGATCCGTATAAAACACCCATGATGATTTACCCGGCGGTGCATTACACCATGGGTGGGTTATGGGTGGATTATAATTTGATGAGCAATTTGCCAGGGCTTTTTGTGATTGGGGAGGCTAATTTTTCGGATCACGGTGCTAATCGCCTTGGAGCCTCCGCATTAATGCAAGGTTTGGCAGATGGTTATTTTGTCCTGCCCTATACCATTGGTAATTATTTAGCTTCTGTTAAACCTGCGGATAAGAGTATTTTATCTCATGCGG
>CAYNTZ010000283.1:0-1608 GCA_964400365.1 uncultured Planctomycetales bacterium
AGTCGGTGATTTTTAAGACAGTATCTTTTTTCGACATTGAAATTCTCCTGGTGAGAGTGATATATCCCTGACTAAGAATCGCAACTATAGTACCAACAAGGACTTACAGTGTCAACGAAAAATTCCCATCTCCCACCAAGGACTTAATTTCTTCCAATAACACCTCGGAGGGAGTTACAAATAAATCTTCACTAACCAAGATTTGCACACTCTTGTAATTTTTCGTATCTACTTGCAAATAAACAGGTATCCGACCAGGAAAACGGGCCAGCTTAAGTTTTAATTTCTCAAACCCCAATTTCCCCTCTTTTGAAAGGTCCACATGAACAGATTTAATCAAATCATAAAGCTCATCAATGCCCGCCATCTCATTGACTATCATCTTAGGGAAACCATCACGGAAGGAAATCTTGCCGCGCACCACCACCACATTCCCTTCTTTTAAATAGGAAGCCACCTGGGTATAGCTGGAAGGAAACACCACCACCTCCATCGCTCCGTCAATATCTTCCATCCCCACGATAGCCATGCGCTCATTGGTTTTCTTAGTTGTGGTCAATTTCACCATATTAATCAAACCAATCATGCGCGCATCCTGGCCGTCACGGGCATTCTTAATACTCGCAGTGGTGAAATCTGCAAACTTCTTTATCTCAGCCTGGTAACGCTCAAGCGGGTGCCCGCTTAAATAAAAGCCCAACAAGGCCTTCTCATTAGTCAATAATTGCGCTTGCGGCCATTCATCAATATCCGGCAAGACCTCATCATTTTTGCCAAAACCGCTCTGGCCCGCATCCATGCTGAAAAACGAAAACTGCCCCTCTTCTTTTTCCTTTTGAGCCTTAGTGCCGCTGCCCAAGGCCTTCTCGACCACCGCCATTAATTGCGCGCGGCGATTGCCAAAGGAATCAAAGGATCCAGACTTAACTAGACTTTCCAAAACTTTTCGGTTATTCAGACGTAAATCAACCCGTCGGCAGAAATCAAAAACAGAAACAAATGGCCCGCCTTCTCGGCGTGCCGCCACCATAGACTCAATCGCGCCCGCCCCGATATTCTTAACAGCCAATAAGCCGTAACGGATGGTGGTGTCATCAACAACCGTAAATTGCGCAAAACTGGCATTAGCATCGGGAGGCAAAATCTTAATCCCCATCGCCTCGGATTCTTTCACATACTCAACAACCTTATCGGTGTTATCACGCTCCGACGTCAACAAGGCGGCCATAAACTCGACGGGATAGTTGGCTTTTAAATACGCCGTACGATACGTAATCAAGGCATAGGCGGCAGAATGCGAACGGTTAAAACCGTAGCCGGCAAAATAATCAATCAAATCAAACAATTCATTAGCGCGCACCTCATTAATCTGGCTATGCGCCATACAGCCATCAACGAAGAAGGAGCGCATCTTCTGCATCTCAGCAGGAATTTTCTTACCCATCGCCTTACGCAGGTCATCGGCCATGGTCATATTAAAACCTGCCAGCACCGAGGAGATCTGCATAACCTGCTCTTGATAGAGAATAATACCGTAGGTAGGTTTGAGCACCTCCTCTAGCTTTGCATGCGGATACTCAACCGCCTTCTCCTTGCGCTTGCGTTTGA
>CAYNTZ010000284.1:0-1604 GCA_964400365.1 uncultured Planctomycetales bacterium
ATAGCAAGATAAAGAGTTGTATAAGAATTTGACAAATCAGCTTTAATATGGTATATTTTATGTTATACACTAGTGTTTAGTGTATAATGATAGTATACAAGATGTGGGGCAAAAATAATGCAGAAACAAAGTATTAATAATCAGCCAGAAATTTTAGAAGAATCTCCGCAAAAACGTGCACACCGTTTAATTGGTTTAGGCGGCTTAATGCAAATAGCTGGCTTGCATGAATTAGATAGGCCGATGGCAATGGGCCTATTAATAGAGGTAATGGAGCAGTATCAATCAATGTCTGAAGAGAAGCGCGGCCGGTTATTTAATTTAGGCTTTGAACGCTTAAAATCCCGCAGTAAACGCAAAGAAGAACTCGAAGATATTAAGCCCAAGAAAGGATCTCAACGGCCTAAATTTTATTACAAAGAAGGCTTCGAAAATTGGATGGATCTATGAAATATAAAGCTATTCATGAAGATTTTTTGTTAAAGATAACTGGAACAAAGAAGCATCTAAAATCAGTTCCCAAGGGGGACGCTAAGAGCTTTTTACGGTCATTTTCTAATGGTCATTTTAGTGGTTTTTCATCCAATAGAATGAGCAGTTTAGGGGCTGGAAAACATTATTTTGGCGGGCAAAAGTCTATAGTTAAGGTGTCGTATTTGACCAGTAAACATCCGGGTCAATGGGCGGCTCATGGTCGATATTTAGCGCGCGAAGGAGCACAAAAAGAGGTTGGTAAAGGAGTAGGTTTTAACCAGAATTCTGATGAAATTTCAATTGCTAAAACACTTGGGCTTTGGCAATCGGCTGGCGATCCAACCCTTTGGAAAATTATTATTTCTCCCGAACAAGGACACAAATTAGATCTTAAAGAACACACAAAACAGGTTATGGTTGAGATCGAAAAGGATCTTAAATCGATGTTAAAAGACCCGCTAATTTCTTTAGAGTGGGTAGGGGTTGACCACTCTAATACTGACAATTATCACGTTCATGTTGCCATGCGGTATGTGAAAAGCGTTGATGGAACAGAACACAGAATACCAAAGGAATTTATTAAAAATGGCTTTAGACATATTTCAGAGAACTTAGCCACACACCAGTTGGGTTTACGCGTTGGCAAAGACATAATTGAACGCAGAAATAAGGTAATAAAGAAGCAATATGTAACTGAGTTAGATCGAGAAATTCAGAGAAATCTTGATGCTGGGAACAGGATTATATTTGATAAAAGGCCTAAAGATCTCATGCAAAATGAAGCAAGGCTTCAATTAATTGGCAGGCTGGCTTACTTAGAATCTCTAGGATTAGCTAAGAAAGAAAGCCCCGTTGCTTGGCACGTCCAACCAATATTTATTGATCACCTGAAGTATCTTCAAGAGCAAAACGATATAATAAAACCTCGCAATAAATTGCAGGATTTTATTATTGATAAGGACTTACCCGTTATGTTAAATAAATTGCCAGAATTAGGGCAATCTGTGGTCGGGAAATTAATTGGTTTTGATCAAAATGAACGGGTTTTTGAATCAAGATTTATGTTAGTTGAAGGAGTTGACGGGGCAATTCATTATATTCAAGCCCCGGAGAGTATCTTAAAACTTAAG
>CAYNTZ010000285.1:0-1586 GCA_964400365.1 uncultured Planctomycetales bacterium
AAGGAGGAATCAAGAAATGGCAAAAGGTAAAGTAAAATGGTTTAACAATCAAAAAGGGTTTGGTTTCATTACACCTGAAAATGGCAAAGATGTATTCGTACATCACACCGCAATTAAGGGTGATGGATATAGATCTTTAGATGAAGGCCAAGATGTTGAATTTGACATCCAACAAGGCCCTAAAGGTGAGCAAGCTGTTAATGTCGTTAAAATCTAATTAGTATCTTCCGGGCCCGGATTTAACTCCGGGCCCGTTTTTTTTTGACCTATGATAAAGAATGAATTCAATCGCGAGCAATTACAAACACCCAATGGGGAGCAAAAATTGCTCCTACATTCCTGCTGTGCGCCTTGTTCCGGTGAGTTAATGGAGGCCTTGGTGGCCTCCAACATTGGTTTTAGTATCTTTTTCTATAATCCTAATATTCACCCTAAGCATGAATATGAGATCAGAAAAAATGAGAATATTCGTTACGCCCGAAAAATGAACATTCCTTTTATTGATGCGGATTATGATACTAGTAATTGGTTTGCCAGGGTGAAGGGGTTGGAATTTGCCCCTGAAAAGGGGGAGCGTTGTACGGCCTGTTTTGATATGCGTTTTGAACGCACCGCTCTTTATGCGCATGAGCACGGGTATAAATTAATTACGTCATCACTAGGGTTGTCGCGTTGGAAAGATTTTAATCAAATAAATGGCTGTGGCGTCCGGGCGGCACAACGATACCCGGATATGGTATACTGGACATATAATTGGCGTAAGAAGGGTGGCGGTGACCGCATGTATGATATTTCTAAGCGTGAAGAATTTTACCAACAGGAGTATTGTGGATGCGTCTATTCATTAAGGGATACAAATTTGCAACGCATTAAGAAAGGTTTAGGTCGTATTGAAATGGGGCAGAAATTTTATGGGGTTAACGATGGCAACGATACAATCTAAAACAACGGTATCTGCCGGGGGAGTTGTATTAAACCCTCATGGCATGGTTTTGGTTGTTAACCAACGCGGGTCCTCATGGTCTTTGCCTAAAGGCCATATTGATCCTGGCGAAGAAGCCTTAGATGCGGCTAAACGCGAAATTATGGAAGAGTCCGGCTTAACAAATTTATCCTTTATCAAATTCCTTGGAGTTTATGGACGTTATAAAATTGGTTTACGTGCTGCTGAGAATAAGCATGAATGGAAAACCATCTTGTTTTATTTGTTTAGGTCACGTCAAATTAACCTAAAACCCCTAGATCCGAATAATCCAGAAGCGCGCTGGGTGCATCCTGATGAAGTAGATGGCCTATTAACACATCCTAAAGACAGGGCTTTTTACCGCAGTGTAAAAAAACATTTTAAATCGCATGAGTAATTGGCAAAAAGACTTCAAGATTGACCCCGCGCATACCTGGCTTAATGTCGCTAGCGAAGGGCCTATACCTATCGTGGCTGTTAAGGCCTTAGAAGAAGCTATTGCCTGGAAGATGTCGCCACAACAGTTGAGCATCCCTAAATTCCATCAAATCCCCTTAGAACTTAAGCAATCCATTGCCAGGCTTATCCATGTTAACGTCGAAGATGTTATCTTAGGCAATAG
>CAYNTZ010000286.1:0-1557 GCA_964400365.1 uncultured Planctomycetales bacterium
CATAAAGCAGGCCGGTTGTCACCGGCACAAAGCCACACATCTCAATTGAGCGCGATAAATTCCCATTAAACAAAGCCTCAGCATCCATAGCCTCAATGATCTTGATCGTCTTGGCATCCATTTCATTAGCTACCTCATAGGTATGATAATGCGACATATCTGAACTAATCAGAACCAAAACATCCTCCCGCTTACCGATAATCTTATCTAAAGCATCAGCCAAGGCTTCACAGACCTTAAAATTCGGCTGGCCCATAAGAATAGGTACAATCTTTACGTCACCAAATGTCTTTTGAATAAAGGGTAATTCTACCTCCAGGGCATGCTCACGCTCAAAAACATTAGGTAATTGTTGAAAACTTGCATCTTCTTTTAACAAGTTTCCAGCAAATTCATCGTCGACATTTAATAGGCCAAGCGGGGTCTTAAATCCCCCCTTGGCCCACAAAGAAATTCCTTCAAAAGAGAAAAAATGACTGGGCGCAATCACCACAATAGTTTTGTAATTATTACGCGCAATGGCCTTATACGCATAAGCTGCCACCCCGCCGGAATACATATACCCCGCATGCGGGGCAATGATCATGGCCACCTTGCGATCCGACGGCACCTGGCCTACGCTTTGTTTTAAATAATCAATATGTTGGGATAATTCTGCTGGGGCAGCACTATAAAAAGCACCGGCAACATTAGGTTCCTTAACTGGATCTGCTGCACCAGCAAGGAAAGGAAATAATAAACAGGCAGCTAAAAAAACGCACGGCAAATGCTTTATCATATTTATTGGTCGAAGGCCTGATCTAAACTAAATGCCCTAGTCTTTTTCAGGTTACGCAATAACAGAGCTGTTAATAATAGCACGGCGCTATCAATAACAATAATCACCTTCGGGGGAATATGGATAGATGCCCCGAAACAACCACATTGGTCAATGGGCAGTCCCCGTAGTAAGGCTTGCCCAACGACAACAATAAAAACCGCAAACAACATCAATGCCCCTTTAAGCGCCCCATTAGACCATAAACCTAGGGTTAAGAATAAGCCAATTAAGAATTCCAGCCAGGGCATCACACGCGCGGTTAAATTCTCTGCCCACCCAGGAAGCGCCGCATAAGCTTGGATAGCATAGAGAAAATTCTGGTAAGGGCTTATTAATTTCTCCAAGCCTGAAATCAAAAGGATCAATCCAATCGCTATACGCAATAATGCAAACATCTTATTTCTTTTCCCCCAGCGCTGTACTTTGCGCTGCTGATTGAGCGGTTGATTGAAGACGTTCAATAATCGGCCGTCCCGATGCTGCTTCTGACGGCGTACTTGGCGGCACCAGGGAGGGGAAATATATGACTAGCTCTTCCATCAAGGACTTAGTCCCTACCACCATCTTATCATTAATAAAGTACGTCGGAGTTGATTGCACACCCATAGATTGGCCCAGTGAACGCTCATCGTTAATTGCCTTACGAACCTCATCAGAAGACATGCAACTATTAAGTTTTTGCAAATCCATCCCAGCCTGTTTGGCCATTTCCTGAAAAATAGGATCTGCACTTAACA
>CAYNTZ010000287.1:0-1553 GCA_964400365.1 uncultured Planctomycetales bacterium
TGCATCGTCAGGTGTTTTGTATCTCTGCAATAATAAGGCCCTGCATAAGAAGATCTTTACTTATCACCGCATTAAGGTGCCGCAATTCCATGATTTTGATCGCAGCAGCCGGGTCAGCGTACCGCCTAAGTTTAGATTGCCGGCCTTTATCAAGCCCTTGTGTGAAGAGGCTTCCCGTGGTATTTCGCAGGCTTCCGTCGTAGATAATCCTCAAGCGTTTATTGAGCGGGTGAAATTTATTCATCAGCATATGGGGGCGGATGCTATTGCTGAAGAATATATTGAGGGGCGCGAATTGTATGTGACCGTGATGGGGTATCACCAGTTAACGGTGTTCCCACCGCGCGAAATGGTTTTTAAGAACATGTCTGACAAGGAGCCGCGCATCGCCACCTATAAGGCCAAATGGGATGATAAGTACCGCGAGCGCTGGGGTATTGACAGCATTCCGGCCAAGAACATTAGTCCCAAGGTTTTAGAAGGTATTAATGATATGTGCAAGCGGGCCTACCGGGCCTTGGGGGCTCGTTCGTACCTGCGTTTTGATTTGCGTTTAACACCTAAGGGCGAAGTCTATATTATTGAACCCAATGCCAATCCCTGTATTGCCCAAATTGATGAAATGGCCCAGGCTGCGGCTTTGGATGGGGTGGGTTATCCTGAACTTATACAACGGGTGGTGGAACAGGCAATCAGCCTTAATGCCCAAGCCCGTCTAAAGAAGAAAGCGAAATCATGAAATTAACAAAAAGCTTAGTGGTTTTGGATTTGGAAACCACCGGCACTTGGATTGAAAAAGACCGTATTATCGAGATTGGCATGGTGAAATTAAATCCTGACGGCACACAGGAGATCTATGATTCAAAAGTTAATCCATGCATGCCCATCCCGCCGGTGGTGACGGATTTAACTGGTATCTCTGATGCGGATGTCAAGGATGCGCCAGCCTTTGGGGCGATTGCGGGCAAGGTCATTTCCTTTATTGGCGATGCGGATTTGGGCGGCTTTAATCATGAGCGTTTTGATTTGCCCTTGCTTAACCGTGAATTATCCGACGCTGGCATGCGCCTGGATTATACAGGCCGCGCTATTTATGACGCGCAAAAGATTTATCATTTGCATGAGCGACGTGATTTATTTGCCGCCTTTGCTTTTTATTGTAAGCAAGAATTAAAAGACGCGCATAGCGCTTCGGCGGATGCTAAGGCCACCTTAGCCATCTTAGAAGAGCAGATTAAGCGTTATGGGGCCGGTGGCGAGGCTATTGAAACATTAAAGGGTTTTGATTATAAGCCCTCGAGTGAATTCTTTGACAGTGACCGTAAATTCCGTTGGTGGAATGGTGAGTTGTATATGGTTTTTGGCAAGTATGCCAAGAAAGAATCATTACGGATGATTGCCCGTAAAGATCCCGGATACTTGCAATGGATCATGGAAAAGGATTTTTCAGACGAGGTTAAGCAGATGATTCAAGGAGTCTTAAATGGCCAGCATCCTAAACAAGGGGAGTCGGTATCTGTGTAAACTATTTATCTTGAGATATTTGTCGCATA
>CAYNTZ010000288.1:0-1514 GCA_964400365.1 uncultured Planctomycetales bacterium
GCCTGTACTTGGCCCGCCAACACCACTGTTTTTAATGACGGCACCTGGGATTTAATCGCCACGAAATCCACATCAGGCCTTTGCATTAAAATGATCATTTCCGCCTCAGCATGGCTTAGGCATGAAACCAATTCATCACTCTTAAGCATGAAATCAAGTGGAATAACCGTTGCCCCTAAGGAAAATGAAGCTAAATAACTATAAACATATTCAAGGCTATTAGGCAGATAAAGGGCGATTTTTGTTCCACGTTTGCACCCCAAGGAACCCAAACCAGCAGCTAATTGCGCGACATGGCGGTTTAGCTCATCAAAAGACACGGTCTTTTCCTTAAAAATAAGGGCTGGTTTTGAGCTAAAACGGGCTGCGGAAGCACTTAAAATTGAGGGAATATTCATAATATTGCTACTAGTAAAATTTTAATACTAGGATTTTATTATAATACGCCTATATGTCAAGAAGTATATATTCTGTATACGGTTAGGTGCGGGGATTAAATCTGCTGCATCACTTCTTGGGTGGAGGAAATCTCGGCATCAACCAGCTTTAGGTCATGCCCCAGGATAAGGCCAAGGGTTTTAGCCTTAGCCGCCTGCTGCAGCAGGGATAATTCTTTGCGGATTTTCTTTAAAATAGCAATTCTGGTTTTTAAACGACGCTTGGCAGCGGCCTTATCCACCAAACTTAAAAAATAATACGAAAGATCAATTTGAAAGAATGGGCGCTCAACAGATAAGAAACTTTGCTCAATTAACTGGTCAAATTTCTTTTTTCCCTTAGAAGTAATACGGTAAATCATCTTCTCGGGGAAACGCCCCTCCCGCCCTACTTCCTTTTCAATCAAACCAGCCTTTTCCATCTGCTGTAAGGGATAATAAATCGATTTTATTTTTAAACCGACATTAGGCTCAAGATCTTCTTCAATCTGGCGCTTAATGTCATAGCCATGTTTGGGGCCTTCAGCTAATAAACCTAGGAAAAGAATCTCATTATCCATTATTTCTTGTCGGCCTCATCTGCCGGGATTTCCACCACCTCTGGGTCCGGCGGGGCTAAACCAAATTTGACATCCAGCCCATGAAACAAGGCCTTAGCCACAATGCGCTTGGCATGGGTGCTTAAAGAAGCCAACTCAAGACGTGTCTGGGTATCTGAAAGTTCAACAAAGAAAAGCCCTACTTCCGTCGTATTAACGGCACCGGCAATGCCCATAATCACCATATACCCCTTAATCTCATCTTTCTTAAAAATAGCATATCCCTGGGCCTCTATTACCTCTCCTGCAGCCCGCACACAATCCCAATAACCCTTATCATAGGTCTTTGTTAGGGCATTAACCCGCTGTTCTTCCAATACTCGCGTAGAAGAACCCCAAATTGTCTTCCCTACTTCAACACCAGAATTAAGCACCGCGCATGAAGACAAAAATAATGCCCCTATCACCAAAAATAAAAACTTCATGAGGAAACCCCGTTTTCAACCTTTAATAAAAGTTCTTCTATCTGCTCCTTATA